>NZ_JABXGF010000029.1:0-46664 GCF_025407985.1 Curtobacterium sp. C2H10
CGCGAGGGCCGCGCGCCGGACGACCGCCTTCGCCGCCTCGTCCTCCGGCGCCTCGCGCAGCACGACGCTCGCCTGCTCGATCGCCTCGCCGTGCCGGCCGGCGTCGGCGAGCAGCTCGGCGTAGCGGACCCGGAGGGTCCGGTCGTCGGGGAGCGCCTGGACGGCGGCCTCGAGTGCGGACAGCGGATCGGTCATGCGTTCCCCCTGGTCGTCCCGGTGCTGCGCCCATCGTACGTGCGTCGACGGGCCCGCCCGCGAGGCGGGGCCGCACCGTGCCTCCAGGCCGCTAAGCTGGACGGGACTTTCCGCAAGACGCAAGGAGCACCGTGTCCGGGCATTCCAAGTGGGCAACGACCAAGCACAAGAAGGCCGTCATCGACCAGCGACGCGCCAAGTCGTTCGCGAAGCTCATCAAGAACATCGAGGTCGCGGCCAAGATGGGCGGCGCCGACCTCTCCGGCAACCCGACCCTCGTCGACGCCGTGCAGAAGGCCAAGAAGACCTCGGTCCCCAACGACAACATCGACCGCGCCATCAAGCGCGGTGCCGGCCTGACCGGTGAGACGATCGAGTACACGACCATCATGTACGAGGGCTACGGCCCGAACGGCGTCGCGATGCTCATCGAGTGCCTCACGGACAACAAGAACCGTGCCGCTGCCGAGGTCCGCACCGCGATGTCGCGGAACGGCGGGACCATGGCCGACCCGGGCAGCGTCGCCTACAACTTCTCCCGCAAGGGCGTCATCTCCGTCACCAAGACCGACGGCCTCGACGAGGACACCGTCATGACGGCGGTGCTGGACGCCGGCGTCGAGGACGTCATCGACCAGGGCGGCGGCTTCGAGGTCATCACCGAGGCGACCGACCTCGTCGCGGCCCGCACCGCGCTGCAGGACGCCGGGATCGACTACGACTCCGCCGACGCCGAGTTCGTCCCCGGCCTCAAGGTGCCGGTCGACGCCGACACGGCGCGCAAGGTGTTCCGCCTGATCGACGCGCTCGAGGACAGCGACGACGTGCAGAACGTCTACTCGAACTTCGACATCCCCGCGGACGTCCAGGCCGAGCTCGACGAGGACGAGGACTAGCCCGATGCTGCGCGTGCTCGGGGTCGACCCCGGGCTCACGCGGTGCGGCGTCGGCATCGTCGAGGTCGCATCGAACCGGCGCGCCCGGCTCGTCCACGTGACGGTCGTGCGCACCCCGGCGGACATGGCACTCGAGCAGCGGCTGCTCCGCATCGCCGACGGCATCGCCGCCGAGATCGACGAGCACCGTCCCGACGCCGTCGCGGTCGAGCGGGTGTTCGCGCAGGCGAACGTCCGGACGGTCATGGGCACGGCGCAGGCCGCCGGCCTCGCCCTGCACGCCGCGGCGGCACGGGGGCTGCCGGTCGGGCTGCACACCCCGTCCGAGGTGAAGGCCGCCGTGACCGGGTACGGCAACGCGGACAAGCGCCAGGTGCAGACGATGATCGCGCGCGTGCTCGGCCTCGACGAGGCCCCCAAGCCCGCCGACGCCGCGGACGCGCTCGCCCTGGCGGTGTGCCACGCCTGGAGGCTCGGGTCACCCGACACGGTCGGCACGCGTGCCACGAACCTCACCCCGGCACAGCGTGCGTGGCGGGACGCACAGGGCGGCACGGTGGACTCGCCGCTGGCACGCGCCGCGGCCGCGGCCGCGGCCGCCGGTCGCTCGCAGCGTGGCTCGTCGGCATCGTCGGCGGCCGGCCGTAGGCTCGGGGCATGATCGCGAGTCTCCGGGGCACCTGCATCGACATCGCCGGCTCCGGCGTGGTGATCGAGGTCGGGGGAGTGGGCTACGCCGTCACGGTGACCCCGGCGCACGCGCTGACGATGCGCCACGGGTCCGAGGTCTTCGTCCGGACCGCGATGATCGTGCGCGAGGACGAGCACCTCCTCTTCGGCTTCGAGTCCACCGACGCGCTCCAGGTGTTCGACCTCCTCCGCAGCGTGTCCGGCGTCGGCCCGAAGTCGGCGATGGGCGTCCTCGCCCACATGGACCCGGCCCAGGTCGCGAACGCCGTCGCACACGACGACGACGGCGCCTTCCGCAAGGTCTCCGGCATCGGCCCGAAGACCGCCAAGCTCATCATCGTCGCCCTCTCCGGCAAGCTCGCCGCGTTCGAGCAGGCCCCCGTCGTGGCGGCCCGCGGCGGCACCGCGCACCCGGCCGCGACCGACGTCGTCGCCGCCCTCGTCAGCCTCGGCTGGCGCGAGGACGCCGCGCAGCGTGCGGTCGACGAGACCATCGCGTCCGAGCCGGGCGTCGCCTCGATGGGCACCCAGGCACTGCTCCGCGCCGCCCTCGGGGCGCTCCGCCCCGCCGGTGCCGGCCGGTGAGCGGGATCACCGCCGCGGGCGCCGAGTCACAAGAGGAACTCGCGTTCGAGGGGGCCCTCCGCCCGAAGTCCCTCGACGAGTTCGTCGGGCAGCGGAAGGTCCGGGGGCAGCTCGACCTGCTCCTCAAGGCGGCGGCACTGCAGGACCGGACGCCCGACCACATCCTGATGGCCGGCCCTCCCGGACTCGGCAAGACGACCCTCGCGATGATCGTCGCGCACGAGTCCGGTCGGCCCCTGCGGATGTCGAGTGGCCCGGCGATCCAGCACGCCGGTGACCTCGCCGCGGTGCTGTCGTCCCTCGTCCCCGGCGAGGTCCTGTTCATCGACGAGATCCACCGGATGGCCCGCTCGGCAGAGGAGATGCTCTACCTCGCGATGGAGGACTTCCGCATCGACGTGATGGTCGGCAAGGGGGCCGGCGCCACGAGCATCCCGCTCGACCTCGCGCCGTTCACCCTCGTCGGCGCCACCACCCGTGCCGGCCTCCTGCCGAACCCGCTGCGCGACCGCTTCGGGTTCACCGCCCACCTCGAGTTCTACGAGAAGGACGAGCTCGAGCAGGTCCTCATCCGGGCGGCGCACCTGCTCGAACTCGACATCGACCGGTCCGCCCTGCGCGAGATCGCCGGGCGCTCCCGGGGCACACCGCGCATCGCGAACCGCCTGCTCCGACGTGTCCGCGACTACGCCCTCGTGCACCGCACCACCGACGGCATGGCCGCCGTGCAGGGCGCCCTCGACCTCTACGACGTCGACGAACTCGGACTCGACCGTCTCGACCGTGCCGTGGTCGAAACGATGCTGACGCGCTTCGACGGCGGTCCCGTCGGCCTGAACACCCTCGCGGTGTCCGTCGGGGAAGAGTCCGAGACCATCGAGTCGGTCGTCGAACCGTTCCTCGTCCGGGTCGGCCTCGTCACCCGCAGCCCCCGCGGCCGGATCGCCACCCCGCAGGCCTGGCGGCACTTCGACATGACACCCGGGCAGACCGGCCTCGCACAGCCCGGACTGTTCGACGACGACGCCGACTGACGTCCCCGTCCGCGGTCTCGGTGACATGCCACGCACAGACGTGTGCCCTAGACTGCTACGGCCCGAAACCGAGCAACCAGAGAAGGCAACGCATCATGGGTCAAGAAGTCATCCTCATCGTCATCGTCGTGGCGTTCGCGGCCTTCATGTTCTACAACAGCCGGAAGCGCAAGAAGCAGCAGGGCGAGCTCGCCACCAAGATGGTGCCGGGCGCGAAGGTCATGCTGTCCTTCGGTCTGTACGGCACGCTCCTGTCGGTCGACGACGAGAAGGTCACGGCCGACGTCGAGATCGCTCCCGGAACGGTCGTCACCGTCCACCGCCAGACCCTCTCGCGTGTCGTCGACGACACCGCGTCGGACATCACCACCACGGCCACGCCCGAGGACGAGCCGGCAGCGCCGAAGCCCGTCGCCGAGCTCAACGGGGAGCCGATCTACGGCGAGCGTGTCGAGTCCACGGACGCCGACACCGACGCTGCGAAGCGCAAGACCGAAGACTGACTCCTCGGCCGCCGGGTCCACCGACCCGGCGGCGACACCTGCCGCCGGTCAACCGCCGTCGGTCCTGACAGAAAGACGAGACGACCGGTGGCACGATCGACACCCGTCAAGAAGGCGATCCGCTCGCTGACCTGGTTGGTGATCCTCATGGCGGTCCTCGCGGGGTTGAACACCGCCGCGTCGGTCCTCGCCGGGAACACCAAGGACGACAGCGGCAAGTGGTTCGAAGGGGCCAGCTGGGTCCCGGAACTCGCCCTCGACCTCCAGGGCGGCACGCAGCTGACGCTCGCGGCGCAGAACACCGAGGGCGGCTCGGTGACGAGCCAGCAGCTCAACCAGGCCGTGAACATCATCCGGCAGCGCATCAACGCGACCGGTGTCTCGGAGTCGCAGATCAACACCCAGGGGACGAACAACATCGTCGTCTCCATCCCGGGCAAGCCGGACAAGGCGACGATCGACCGCATCGAGGCGGCGGCGAAGCTCACGTTCCGCCCGGTCCTCTACACCGAGGCGGCGACGAACACCGCGGTGGGCGGCAGTGGATCCTCGTCGGCCTCCGCGACGCCGTACTCCCCGCCGGCATCGCTCGCCGCGACGCCGAGCGCCAAGCCGACCAACGGCAGCGACCTGAACTGGGTCACGCCGGCGCTGCAGGACCTGTACACGAACTACAACTGCAACGCTCCGGACGACGTCACGACGGCGCCGGACGACGAGCCCCTCGTCACGTGTGACCAGGACGGTGCCGCGAAGTACATCCTCGGCCCGGTCGAGGTGTCCGGCTCGGGCATCAGCAACGCCACCTCCGGCCTCGCGACCGACTCGCAGGGCACGTCGACCGGCCAGTGGGCCGTCAACCTGACGTTCAAGGGCAAGAGCTCGGACGACTTCCGTGACGTCACCAGCCGGCTCGTGAAGCTGCAGCCGCCGCAGAACCAGTTCGCGATCGTCCTCGACGGCTCCGTCATCACGGCGCCGGCGTCGAACGCGGCCATCACGAACGGCAAGGCGCAGATCACCGGCTCGTTCACGGCCGACTCCGCGAAGACCCTCGCCGACCAGTTGAAGTACGGCGCGCTGCCGATCAACTTCCAGGTCCAGTCGAACGAGAACATCTCCGCGACGCTCGGTACCGCGCAGCTCGTCGGTGGCCTCGTGGCGGGTCTTATCGGTCTGATCCTGGTCATCATCTACTCGGTCATCCAGTACCGCGCGCTCGCGTTCGTCACGGTCCTCTCGCTCGGTGTGGCCGCGGCGCTGACGTACCTCGTGATCGCGATCATGTCCTGGCGCGTCGACTACCGCCTGTCGTTGGCGGGTGTGGCGGGTCTGATCGTCGCGATCGGCATCACGGCCGACTCGTTCATCGTGTACTTCGAACGCATCAGGGACGAACTCCGTGACGGCCGGGGCCTCGAGAGTGCCGTCGAGTCCGGGTGGAAGCGTGCCCTGCGCACGATCCTGGCGTCCGACTCGATCAACTTCCTCGCCGCCGTGGTGCTCTACATCCTCGCGGTGAGCGACGTGAAGGGCTTCGCGTTCACGCTGCTCCTCACCACCCTGATCGACGTCGTCGTGGTCGTGATGTTCACGCACCCGATGATGCAGCTCATCGCCCGCAGCCGCTTCTTCGGCGAGGGACACCGGTTCAGCGGGCTCGATCCCGCGGCCCTCGGCGCCGTCTACCGCGGTCGCGCGCAGTTCCGCGCGCCGGTCGTCGACGGCAGGCGTCAGCGCAGCGCCGGTGAGGCGCAGCGTCGACAGACGATCGCAGAGCGGAAGGCCGCGCAGGCCTCCGGCGAGAACGGCACGACGCCGGACGGGAAGGACGACTGATGGCCAGCTTCAGCCAGTTCGGCAGCGACCTCTACACGGGGAAGCGCTCGTACGACATCGTCGGCCGACGCAAGACCTGGTACGTCATCGCGATCGTCGCGATCGTGGTCTCGCTGGCGGTCCCGTGGCTGCGTGGCGGGTACCAGCTCGGCATCGAGTTCACCGGCGGGTCCGAGTTCACGCTCTCCGACGTCAAGACGCTCGACCAGAACCTCGCCACCGAGACCGTCGAGTCGATCGTCCCCGACGGCGTCCCGCGTGTCTCGCAGCTCGGTACGCACGGCATCCGCGTACAGACCGGCCAGCTCACCGACCGTGAGACCTCCGAGGTCCAGGACGCCCTGGCGAAGGCCTACGACGTCCCGGACAGCCAGGTCGCCGCGACCTTCATCGGTGCGACCTGGGGCGCGGACGTGCTCAACCAGGCGATCCGCGGCCTCGTGATCTTCCTCGCCCTCGCGGCGGTGTTCATGGCGCTGTACTTCCGCACCTGGAAGATGTCGGTGTCCGCGATGGTGGCGCTCCTCCACGACCTCCTCATCACGGCGGGTGTGTACGGCATCGTCGGGCTCGAGGTCACGCCCGCGGCGGTGATCGGCTTCCTGACCATCCTCGGCTACTCGCTGTACGACACCGTGGTGGTGTTCGACAAGGTCCGCGAGAACACGAGCCAGGAGTCCCACCGCACCTTCGTGCAGTCGGTGAACCTCGCGGTCAACCAGACGCTCGTGCGGTCGATCAACACCTCGGTCGTCGCTCTGCTGCCGGTCGGCGCGATCCTCTTCATCGGGTCGTACATCCTGGGCGCCGGAACGCTCCGCGACATCTCGCTCGCGCTGTTCATCGGCATCATCGTCGGCACCTACTCGACGATCTTCATCGCGTCGCCGATGTACGCGCACCTGCGTGAGAACGAGCCGAAGATCAAGCAGGCCGACGCCAAGAAGCAGGCCGCTGCCGCCAAGCGTCAGCGCGAGGTCGACGCGACGGCGGGCGTCTGATGCCGGCGGAGATCGTCGACATCGACGTCGCCGAGGCCCGTCGGCGGATCGACGCCGGTGCGCGCCTCTTCGACGTGCGCGAACAGGGGGAGTGGGACGAGGTCCACGCTCCCGAGGCGACCCTCGTGCCGATGTCCGAGTTGGTCGACCGGTGGAAGGAGATCGACGGCGGGGACGAGCCCGCGATCATCGTCTGCCACTCCGGCGGACGCTCCGCACGGGTCGTGGCGGCACTCGAGCAGTCCGGGGTCCCCGCGGTGAACCTCGTCGGCGGCATGGTCGCGTGGGAGCAGTCGGGCGCCCCCGTGGTGCGCGACGCCCAGGGCGAACCGCGTCACGAGCACTGACCGGACACGCGTAGTCTTGTCGGATCGAGCTCGGACGGGCATCCCGGGAGGCGCAGCATGACGGACACGCGTGAGTCCACGCCGCAGGACGCCTCTGCGCCCCGGGCAGGGCAGGACACCGGCTCCGCGAGCCGCCCCGGCTCCGCACCCCGGCCGACGAGTCCGCTCGGGCCGAACACGACCGGCAACCTCGGTTCGCTCCGGTCGCTGCTGCCGCGGCTGTTCTCGCGCGCCCAGCCCGCCGGTGCCGTCGACACCCTGATCCGCACCGTCCGGTCGCACCACCCCAAGGCCGACGTGACGCTCATCGAGCGCGCTTACTCGGTCGCGGAACGCGCGCACGACGGGCAGAAGCGCAAGTCGGGCGAGCCCTACATCACGCACCCGGTCGCGGTGGCGCAGATCCTCGCCGACCTCGGGATCGGGCCGATCACCATCGCCGCGGCGCTCCTGCACGACACCGTCGAGGACACCGACTACCAGCTCGACCAGCTGCGCGAGGACTTCGGCGACGAGATCGCGATGCTCGTCGACGGCGTCACGAAGCTCGACAAGGTCAAGTACGGTGACAGCGCCCAGGCCGAGACCGTCCGCAAGATGGTCATCGCGATGTCGAAGGACATCCGCGTCCTGGTCATCAAGCTCGCCGACCGGCTGCACAACGCCCGCACGTGGGGCTTCGTCGAGTCGACCTCCGCCACGCGCAAGGCGAAGGAGACCCTCGAGATCTACGCGCCGCTCGCGCACCGGCTCGGTATCCAGATGATCAAGCTGGAGCTCGAGGACCTCTCGTTCGCGGTGCTCCACCCCAAGCTGTACGTCGAGATCGACAGCCTGGTGAAGGAACGTCAGCCGAAGCGCGAGCAGTTCGTCCAGAACGTCATCGGCACGCTCAAGAAGGACCTCAAGGCCGCCAAGGTCCGCGGCGAGGTCATGGGCCGCCCGAAGCAGTACTACTCGATCTACCAGAAGATGATCGTCCGCGGGCGCGAGTTCGACGAGATCTACGACCTGGTCGGCATCCGCGTCCTCGTCCCGACCGTGCGCGACTGCTACGCGATGCTCGGTTCCGTGCACGCGCGGTGGACGCCGCTGCCCGGTCGGTTCAAGGACTACATCGCGACGCCGAAGTTCAACCTGTACCAGTCGCTGCACACCACCGTCCTGGGTCCGCAGGGCCGTGCGGTCGAGATCCAGATCCGCACGCACGAGATGCACCAGCGGGCCGAGTTCGGTGTCGCCGCCCACTGGAAGTACAAGCAGCGCGCGGCCGGCCGTGACGTCGACACCTCGTCGGCGACCGACCAGGACATGGCGTGGCTGGCGCACATCACCGACTGGCAGGCCGAGACGAGCGACCCGGGTGAGTTCCTCGACTCGCTCCGGTACGAGATCGGTGCGAAGGAGACCTACGTCTTCACGCCCCAGGGCAAGGTCATCGGGCTGCCGTCCGGTGCGACCCCCGTCGACTTCGCGTACGCCGTGCACACCGAGATCGGCCACCGCACGATGGGCGCCAAGGTCAACGGGCGTCTCGTGCCCCTCGAGAGCGCCCTGTCGAGCGGCGACGTCGTCGAGATCTTCACGTCGAAGAACCCCGACTCCGGTCCCAGCCAGGACTGGCTCACCTTCGTCCGGAGCCCCCGTGCCCGGAACAAGATCAAGCAGTGGTTCACCAAGGAACGCCGCGAAGAGGCGATCGAGCAGGGCCGTGACGCGATCGCGCGGGCGATGCGGAAGCAGAACCTCCCGCTCCAGCGCATCATGAGCCAGGACTCGATCTCCGAGGTCGCGTCGTCGATGCGCTACGACGACATCTCCGCGCTGTACGCGGCCGTCGGCGAGGGGCACGTCTCCACGCAGTCGGTGATCGAGAAGGTCCTCGGGAACGTCCAGACCGAGACCGAGACGGAAGAGCCGGAGCTCAGCTTCCCGCGCCAGGTCACGAGCCGGCAGCTGCGCAACAGCGACAGCGGCGTCCTCGTGCGCGGCGCGCCGGACATCCTCGTCAAGCTCGCGAAGTGCTGCACGCCGGTCCCGGGCGACCAGATCGTCGGGTTCATCACCCGCGGCCAGGGCGTCTCGGTGCACCAGGCCTCGTGCACGAACGTCAAGTCGCTCATGAACGAGCCCGACCGGATGATCGAGGTCGAGTGGGCGCCGTCCTCGAAGTCGGTGTTCCTCGTGCAGATCCAGATCGAGGCGCTCGATCGGTCGGGGCTCCTCAGCGACGTGACCCGGGTGCTGACGGACCACCACGTGAACATCCTGTCCGCGACGGTCTCGACGTCCTCCGACCGGCTCGCGCTGAGCCGCTTCGTGTTCGAGATGGGCGACACGACCCACCTGGACCGTGTGCTCAACGCGGTGCGACGGATCGACGCGGTCTACGACGTCTACCGGGTCAGCGCGGGCTGACCGGACCCCGGTCGACCAGGCCGGGTCAGGGCGGGCTGACCGGACCCCCGGTCGGCCAGACCGGGTCAGCGCGGGCTGACCGGACCCCCGGTCGGCCAGACCGGGTCAGCGCGGGCTGACCGGACCCCCGGCAGCGTCGAGCACGGCCCGCAACCGCCGCTCCGCCTGCCGGGCCATCGGGATCGTCCCGAGCGTCGCGAGGGACCCGGCGACCGCGTCGACCGACACCGCACCGATCGCCAGGAGCCCGGCCACGGCCGCGGCGTCCGACGGGTCGAACCCACCGGGCCGGTCCCCGGGGCTGCGCAGCAGGTCGACGACCGTGCGCAGCGGTGTGGTGACGCGGAGGCCACCGAGCACGACGACGTCCTCGTCCGTGATCACGACCTCGCGGACGCGCAGCGCGCCGTCGACGTGCACGCGGACCCGGAGCGGGACACAGGCCTCGAGCGGGGCCGGTGCACGCGAGACGGCACCCCAGACCCACGCGGCCGTCCGGGTGCTCGCGATGAGGCGCGCGTCACGGAGCGACCACGCCGCGGCTGCCGCCCGGAGCGCCGGGGTCTGCGGTTCGGCGGGGGAGGCCCAGCACGCCCCGACGGCCACGAGCTCGCCGGCGAGGACCGCTGCGCGCAGCTCGGCCGCGGGCCAGTCGTCACTCGTCAGCAGCCGGGTTCGGGACACCCGGACATCCTGCCCGACGCGCACGGCGCGTCGACGCGCCCTGTGGAGAGCGACGGACGTGCGGCCGCGAGGTGACCACCTGTGGGCCAGGAGGCGCGGGTCGGCCCCGCACCGCGCCTCCCGTCCGTCAGCACGTGCCGTCGAGAGCCGACGTCGTCAGCGCAGCACGTCGGCCCGGTGCACCAGCGCTGCGGCGCCGATGAGGGGACCGTCCTGCGACAGCCCCGTCGGGACGATCCGCACCTTGGTCACGAAGCCGAACTCGACGCGCTCCGCCACCGCCTCGCGCGCGTACTCGAAGAGGTCGGGCGTGACGTGCGAGAACCCGCCGCCGATGGCCACGACCTCGAGGTCGACGAGGCTCGTGGCCGCCGCGATGGCCTGTCCGAGGGCGCGACCGCTGCGCTTGACGGCCGCGACGGCGATCTCGTCGCCCGCCGCGTAGGCTGCCGAGAGCTCCTCGCCGGTGCTGCCCGTGAACCCCTGCCGCTGCGCCCACGCGACGGTCTTCGGGCCGCTGGCGATCGCCTCGAGGCAGCCGGTGCCGCCACACGCGCAGTGGTCGTCGAAGCCGCCGCACTCGACGTGGCCGATGTGTCCGGCGTTGCCCGTCGGGCCGCTGACGGTCCGGCCGTGCAGGATCAGGCCGCCGCCGACGCCGGTGGACACGATCATGCCCATCACGTGGTCGGAGCCCTGCGCCGCGCCGACCCAGTGCTCGGCGAGCGTGATCGCCAGGCCGTCCATGCGGAGCGTGACCGGCACGCCGGCGGGGACGTGCGCGGCGACGCGGTCCCGGAGCGGGTACCCGCGCCAGACCGGCATGTTGAGCGGGGAGACGAGTCCGTGCTCCTCGTCGACCGGACCGGCCGAGCCGATGCCGACACCGACGAGCGTGGCGTCCGTCGGCAGCGCGGCGAGGGCGGCCGTCACGACCTCGTCGACCGCGGCCTGCAGCTCGTCGGACGTCCGGCCGGGCCCGGTCGGGCTGCGGAACCGCGTGGCGGGGAGGACGACGCCGGCGTCGGTGACGAGGGCCGCCTCGACCTTCGTGCCGCCGAGGTCGACGGCGAGGGCGAGGGGGGTGGACTGGGTCGTGGACATGCGCGCTCCGATGTGGCGGTCTGGAGGCGCGGTGCCGGTCCCGCACGCGTCGTCGCGTCCGGTGGGCGCCGGCCCCTGGTGGTGGGTCGGGTGGTGCTGGAGGTCGCGGGGGCTCGCGCCCCGGACCGTCAGTAGGACGTGGTGTCGTCGCCGACGGCCGACGCGGTGCCGGTCTCGGCGCGGTGCGCGACCTCGTCGAGGATGCGTGCCGAGGCGCTCGTGCCGATGCGGTCCGCGCCGGCCTCTACCATCTCGAGCAGCGTGTCGAGCCCGCGGACGCCGCCGGAGGCCTTCACGCCGGTGTCAGGGCCGACCGTGGCGCGCATGAGGGCGATGTGCTCCGCGGTGGCGCCGCCGCCGGCGAACCCGGTGGAGGTCTTCACGAAGGCGGCACCGGCGGACCGTGCGGCACGCGATGCGGCGACGATCTCGTCGTCGGTGAGGAAGGCGGTCTCGAGGATGACCTTGACGACGGTGCTGCCCGCGGCGTCGACCACGGCGCGGACGTCGGCCTCGACGCGCTCCCAGTCGCCGGACTTCGCGGCGCCGATGTTCTGCACCATGTCGAGCTCGAACGCACCGTCGGCGAGGGCCTGCAGCGACTCGGCGACCTTGGCCGCGGTGGACGTGGTGCCGTGCGGGAACCCGATGACCGTGCCGACGCCGACCCCGGTGCCGGTCAGGCGCTCGACGGCGTGCGCGACGTCGCTCGGGCGGACGCACACGCTGAACACGCGGTACGCGGCGGCCTCGTCGAGCTGGGCGTCGACGTCCGAACGCGTGAGTTCGGGCTTGAGGATCGCGTGGTCGATGAGACCACGGACGGCATCGGCGGTGACGGAGAACGCTGCTTTGTCCACCCGGCAAGCCTACCCGGAGCCGAGCCGCGTACCGTGCCCCGCATGCGCGTCCTCGTCACCGGGGCCACCGGCTACATCGGCGGTCGTCTCGTCCCACGTCTCCTCGAAGCCGGTCACACGGTCCGCGTCTTCGTCCGCACGCCCCGGAAGCTGCAGGACGTCCCCTGGCACGACGACGTCGAGATCACCGCCGGCGACCTGCAGGACGCCGACGCCGTGCGCCGGGCCGTCGCCGACATCGAGGCCGTCTACTACCTCGCCCACGCGATGGGGGCGGACGGCGACTTCGAGCGGGCCGAGCGGGACGCTGCCGAGACCATGGCGCGCGAGGCCTCGGCCGCCGGCGTGCGGCGGTTCGTGTACCTCGGCGGCCTGCACCCCGACGGCGAGCTCTCGAAGCACCTCCGCAGCCGCAAGGAGGTCGGGGACGTCCTGCTCCACTCCGGCGTCCCGACGATCGCGTACCAGGCCGGCGTGGTGATCGGGTCCGGCAGCACCTCGTTCGAGATGATCCGCCACGTCACCGACGTCCTGCCGTGGATGCCGGCGCCGCGGTGGGTCCGGAACCGCATCCAGCCGATCGCCGTCCGTGACGTCCTCTACTACCTCGTCAAGGCGCTCGACATCCCCGCCGACGTGAACCGCACGTTCGACATCGGCGGCCCGGACGTCCTCCGCTACGGGCAGATGCTCAACGGGTACGCGGTGGAGGCGAAGCTCCCGCAGCGCCCGATCTCGCCGCTGCCCGTCCTCACCCCGGGGCTCGCGGCGCACTGGTTCAACATCGTGACGCCGATCCCGCGGAAGCTCGCCAAGCCGATCATCGAGTCGCTCCAGTTCGAGTGCGTCCAGCGCGAGCACGACATCGACGACGTGGTGCCGCGGCCGGAGGGCGGGCTGACCGGGTACCGCCGCGCGGTCCGTCTCGCCCTGAGCCGCATGCGCACCGGCGAGGTCGAGACCAGCTGGCGGAACGCGACACTCGCGGCCACCCCCGCGGACCCGCTGCCGAGTGACCCGGACTGGGCCGGCCACACCGTCTACGTCGACGACCGCAAGCGCCACTCGGCCGCATCGGCGGACGACGTCTGGCGGGTCGTCGAGTCGATCGGCGGCGAGAACGGGTGGTACTCGTTCCCGCTCGCCTGGGTGGCCCGCGGGTGGATGGACAAGCTCGCCGGGGGAGTCGGCCTGAACCGCGGTCGCCGCGACCAGAAGCGCCTCGAGCAGGGCGACGCCCTCGACTGGTGGCGCGTGGAGCGGCTCGAACGCGGGCGCTACCTGCGACTGCGCGCCGAGTTCAAGTCCCCGGGCCGCGCCTGGCTCGAGATGACCGTGACCCCCGCGGACGACGGCGGCAGTGACTACCGGCAGCGGGCGATCTACTTCCCCCAGGGGCTCGCTGGCCGCCTGTACTGGTACTCGATCCTGCCGTTCCACGGCGTGATCTTCCCCGGGATGGTCGAGCGCATCACGGCGGCCGCCGAGCGGGAGTCCGAGCACACCGAGTCGACGGGGCGGAACTGGACCCAGCAGAATGGGAACCCGGAACCCGCACACGAGGAGGCAGCATGACCGAGGAACGCACGAGCGTCCTGTTCCTGGGCGACAGCATCACCGAGCAGGGGTCGTGGGACGCCTGGCTGCCCGACGAGCGGACCGTCAACCAGGGCATCGGCGGTGACACGACCGACGGGGTCCTCGCACGCCTGGACGCCGTCGTGGCCGAGCAGCCCGAGGTCATCGTCCTGCTCATCGGCACGAACGACTTCGGCAACCACCGCAAGAGCGTCGAGCACGTCGTCCGCGGGGTCGAGTCCGTGCTCGTGACCCTCCGCCGCGAGCTCCCGGGCGTCCGCCTGCTCCTCGTCTCCATCCTGCCGCGGCAGGCGGAGTACACGGCGAAGATCGAGGAGGCGAACCGGCACCTCCGCCAGTTCGTCGCCACCTGCCACGCCCAGTACCTCGACGCGTGGCCGGCCCTCGCCGACGGCGACCACCTCGACGACCGGTTCACCGACGACGGCCTGCACCTCACCGAGGACGGCTACCGGGCCTACGTCGCCGAGCTCGTGCCCGCGCTCGAACGGGTGCGCGAGCTCCCGCCGATGTCCCGGTCCATCCAGGCGATCGACCTCGACGGGGCCACCGCCTGATGGCAGGACGGAAGGGCCGGCCACCGGCCGGATCGTCGCTGCACGGCGTGCCGGTGGGCGGGGCGGAGCCGACGCGGTCGGGCTCGGCGTCCGGCGGGAGAGCAGGACGCGAGCTGCCGCCGTTCACCCGGCCCGCCCTCGCCCCGTCGCTGATCGCGGCGATCGTGCTCCTCGCCTGCGTCGCGATCGTCGACTCGTCCGGCTTCGTGTTCGCCCGCTGGGGCGTCACCGTGCTCAGCCTCATCGTCCTCGTCTTCGCCGTGCGGGGGCGGACGTGGTGGGCGGCGCTCCTGATGGCCGCGATCGCCGTCTGCTGGAACCCGCTCGCGGTCGTGCCGATCCCCGGCGAGGTGTGGGCGGCGCTGCAGCTCGTCGCGGCCGCACTGTTCATCGTCGTCGGCATCGTCGTGAAGGTGCCGCGCGAGGCGGAGGCGAGCAGCGCCTCCAGGCCCTAGCCCGGGCGACCGACGAGCGGACCGAGCGTCCGCGCGGACGGTAGGATGAGTCGCCGGGCAAACGGGTCCGGCGCACTGATCCGAAGGGTGTGGATGAGCAACGAGACCGAGCCGGTGACCGAGAGTCCTCTGCTGAACCCTCGACCGTCCTCCGGCGGTCTCGAACGTCCCGACGTCGTCGTGCGGAAGGGACGCCTGACGCTCGTCAACGGGCACCTGACGCCGCAGCAGTCGATGATCGAGGACCTCCTGTTCCTCGACGACGCCCTCACCGCCGGTGACGTCGACCACCTGCTCATCCGCGGCAACGACCAGCGGCCGGTGATCGCCCTCGACGAGCGCGACCGGCAGCGGGCGGAGAGCGCCGTGATGGCCGCCGCCGCGAACGAGCCCTTCTACGCGAAGCCCCCGGGGAAGCCCGCGGTGCTCGTCATCGACGACGGCCTCGGGTCCGTCGACGAGCCCGTCCTGCGCGTGTTCCGGCCGCGTCTCGAGCCGCTCGGACGCCTGCGCTACGGCGCCGAGACGAGCGTGCAGCTCGAGTTCTGGCGAGTCACCGACACCGAGGTCCTCGCGCCCGTCGAGAACGCCCTGATGCGCCGCAGCCTGCCCGTCGACGAGTTCGTGCTCGTCGACATCGAGCGGTACGGCCGCACCTGGCGCACGGTCGAGCACATGTTCGACGACCACGTGTCCGACATCCGGTTCCCGATCGACATCGTGTTCTCGTGGGTCGACGGCAACGCCATCGAGTACCAGCGGGCACGACAGGCAGCGCAGTCCGGTGCGGTCCTGGGCGAGGGCGACGACGCCCCCGCCCGCTTCCGCCAGATCGACGAGCTGAAGTACGCGCTCCGGTCGGTGCACACGTTCGCGCCGTGGATCCGGCAGATCTACATCGCCACGGAC
Source organism: Curtobacterium sp. C2H10 (assembly GCF_025407985.1). Classification (NCBI taxonomy): domain Bacteria; kingdom Bacillati; phylum Actinomycetota; class Actinomycetes; order Micrococcales; family Microbacteriaceae; genus Curtobacterium; species Curtobacterium sp. C2H10. The sequence goes on from NZ_JABXGF010000029.1 coordinate 15,677, forward strand.
TCCCCGGCGCCCGCCTGGCTCGCCGACCACCCCAAGGTGCGCATCGTCCGCTCCGAGGAGTTCTTCGCCGACCCCTCCGTCCTGCCGACGCACAACTCGCAGGCCGTCGAGTCGCAGCTGCACCACATCCCGGGCATCAGCGAGCACTTCATCTACTCGAACGACGACATGTTCTTCGGCCGCCTGGTCGACCCCTCGGTGTTCTTCAGCCCGGGCTCGGTGACGAAGTTCATCCTCGCGACGACGCGGATCGGGCTCGGGTCGAACAACCCGGCACGCAGCGGGTTCGAGAACTCCGCCCGGGTCAACCGCCGACTCCTGCAGCAGCGGTTCGGTGCGGTGACGACCCGGCACCTCGAGCACGCGCCGACCCCGCTGCGCGCCTCGATCATGACCGAGATGGAGCACGAGTTCGCCGACGAGTTCGCGGCCACCGCGGCCTCACGGTTCCGTGCTGCCGAGAACATCTCGGTGACGAACTCGCTGTACCACTACTACTCGCTGCTCACCGGCCGGGCGATCGTGCAGGAGAACGCCGAGGTGCGGTACATCGACACGACGATGCAATCCGGTCTGCGGGCGCTCGGCGACCTGCTCAAGAAGCGGAACGCGGACTTCTTCTGCCTGAACGACGGGAGCTTCCCCGAGGTCAGCGACGAGGAGCGGACGCAGCGGGTGACGGACTTCCTCGAGAAGTACTTCCCGTTCCCGGCGCCGTGGGAGCGCCCCGCGGGCTGAGGCCGGGCGCGCGGGCGAGGGCCCCGCGCCGGCGCATGGTGAGCAGGAATGGTCGGGTCCACAGCGCGGACCCGACCATTCCTGCTCACGAAGTGCGGCGGCCTACCGGTGGACGGGGGAGACCGGCACGGAGTCGAGCGTGAACACCGGGATGCTCGACGTCACCGGCGCGGGCTCCGCAGCCGCCGGGATCGTCACGCCGGCCGCAGCGAGCCGAGCCTCGGTCTGGGCGGACGACACCGGCTCACCGACCGTGGCGTAGTGCCCGATCGGCACGACCGAGTGCACCACGTTGTGGCCGTAGACGTGCACGAGGTTGAACGACTGCGCGCCGTCCTGCCCTCGGGTACCGCCCTGGTACTCGGTGAGGTCCTGCGTGTAGCACGTGGCGCTCGCGACCGACACCGGGATGCCCGCGAAGACGGCGCTCGTCGAGTAGTGCAGGTGGCCGGCGATGATGGCGATGACGTCACTGCCTTCGACGACCTCGGCCAGGGCGTCCTGGTCGCGGAGCTCGACGAGGACGGCGAGGTCCTGCACGCTCGGCACCGGCGGGTGGTGCATCGCCAGGATGGTGCCGTGCGGCGCCTGCTCCGACAGGACCTCGGCCAGCCAGTCGAGCTGCTCGGGGGAGACCTCGCCGTGGTGAGCGCCGGGCACGCTCGTGTCGAGGGTGATCACCCGGAGGCCGTTCACGTCGTAGACGAAGTCGACCGGACGATCGGTCGGCTGGAGCCCGAACAGCTCCTGCCGGAAGGCGCCGCGCTCGTCGTGGTTGCCCATCGCCCAGATGACCTGTGCGCCGATCCGCCGCGCGGCCGGCTCGACGATGTCGCGGATGCGGGCGTACGCGCCGGGTTCGCCCTTGTCGGCGACGTCGCCCGTGACGACGATGGCCTCGGGACGCGTCCCCGACGACTCGATGTCGGCGATGATCTGGCCGAGCCGCGCAGCTGAGTCGACGTCACCGTAGAGGTCGCCGTCACCCGCCACGAGATGGGTGTCGCTGAGGTGGAGCAGGAAGTGGTTCGGCCTGGGGTGTTCGGCCGTCCGGCTGTCCATCGGGGTCTCATTCCGTTGGTCGGGTGCGTGGTGCAACACAGTGCCACACCGTCCTGGACGAGTCCAGCACGTGTCGGTGAATCGAACGTGAACGCGGCACGGCGTGTTCCCGCACGCACGACGAAACCCCCGCCACCGAGGTGACGGGGGTTCCGGTGCGCGGGGTGCCTAGTGCTTCGACTCGACCGCGGGCGCTTCGTGTCCGGCTTCGAGGTCCGGGCCGTGGTGCGCAGCATGCGCAGCCTCGAGCTCGGCCTTGGACACCGGGGTGATCCGGTCCTCGAAGAAGAAGCGCGACATGCTGGCGCGGGCCTTCTGCAGGCTCGAGATCTTGCCTCGGGCGTTCGGACGGATCATGAGCGGCTTGTACTCGTTGAACTGCAGGAGCTTCCAACGCTCGTACTCGTCGAGCTGCTCGTGCACCTCGATGTACTCGCCGTGGGGGAGTCGCACGATGCGTCCGGACTCGTACCCGTGCAGGACGATCTCGCGGTCCTTCTTCTGCAGGGCGAGGCACACGCGCTTCGTGATCCAGAAGGCGACGAACGGGCCGAGGACCGTCGTGGCCTGGATCACGTGGATGACGTGGTCGATCGACACGTAGAAGTGGGTCGCGATGATGTCCGACGACGCGGCGGCCCAGAGGCTCGCGTAGAGCGTGATGCCGGCGGCACCGAACGCCGTGCGGGTCGGGGCGTTGCGCGGGCGGTCGAGGATGTGGTGCTCACGCTTGTCGCCGGTGACCCACCCCTCGATGAAGGGGTAGATGAAGATGGCGAGGATGAGGAACACCAGCACCGCGATCGGCACGAGGATGTTGAACGACACCGTGTAGCCGAACCACACGACCTCCCAGTGCGGCGGCACCAGACGGAGCGCGCCGTCGGCGAAGCCGATGTACCAGTCGGGCTGGGTACCGGCGGACACCGGGGAGGGGTCGTACGGGCCGTAGTTCCAGATCGGGTTGATCGTGAACAGCGACGCGATGAGGGCGAGGATGCCCGCGACGATGAAGAAGAACCCACCGGCCTTCGCCGCGAACGCCGGGAGGATCGGCACGCCGACGACGTTCTCGTTCGTCTTGCCGGGGCCGGCGAACTGCGTGTGCTTGTTGATGACGACCAGCACGAGGTGGACGCCGAGCACCGCGACGAGGATCGCCGGGAGCAGCAGGATGTGCAGCGTGTAGAGGCGGCCGACGATGTCGGTACCCGGGAACTCGCCACCGAAGAGCAGGTAGGCGATCCAGACGCCGATGACCGGCACACCCTCGATCATGCCGACGATGATGCGCAGACCGTTGCCGGAGAGCAGGTCGTCGGGGAGCGAGTAGCCCGTGAAGCCCTCGGCCATGGCCAGGACCCACAGGATGAAGCCGAACACCCAGTTGAGCTCACGCGGCTTGCGGAAGGCACCGGTGAAGAACACGCGGGCCATGTGCAGCATGATCGAGGCCACGAACAGCAGGGCCGCCCAGTGGTGGATCTGCCGGACGAAGAGCCCGCCGCGGATGTCGAACGAGATGTTGAGCGTCGACTGCAGTGCGGTCGACATCTCGATGCCCTTCAGCGGGACGTACGAGCCGTGGTAGACCACCTCGGCCATGGACGCCTGGAAGAAGAACGTGAGGAAGGTACCGGACAGCAGGACGACGACGAAGCTGTACAGCGCCACCTCGCCGAGCATGAAGCTCCAGTGGTCGGGGAAGATCTTGCGCCCGACCTCCTTCACGAGGCCCGAGATGCTCGTGCGCTCGTCGATGTAGTTGGCGACCCCGCCGATGATGCGGGATCCGCGCTCCGGTGCCGGCTTGGTGGTCGACGACGCGGGTGCGTTGGTGGTCGTGCTGCTCATCAGCGTTCACGCTCCCAGAAGGACGGGCCGACGGGCTCGTGGAAGTCGCTCTGCGCAACCAGGTAGCCGTCGTCGTCGATCGCGATCGGAAGTTGGGGGAGGGGGCGTGCCGCCGGCCCGAAGATGACCTCGCAGTTGTTCGAGACATCGAAGGTCGACTGGTGGCACGGGCAGAGCAGGTGGTGCGTCTGCTGTTCGTACAGGGCGACCGGGCATCCGACGTGGGTGCAGATCTTCGAGTACGCGACGATGCCGTCGTAGCCCCAGTTCTCGTGGCCCTTGGAGGGGTTGAGGTCCTTGGGGTCGAGGCGCATGAGGAGGACGGAGGCCTTGGCCTTCTCCTCGAGCATGTCCTCCTTGTCGAGCATGCCGTCCGGGATGACGTGGAACACCGAACCGATGGTCACGTCGGACGCCTTGATCGGCAGACCCGTCGGGTCCTTCGTCAGGCGCGTGCCCTTCGCCCACATGGTGTGGCGGAGGAGTTCGTTCGGGTCGGCCGCGGGCGCGAGGTCGCGCACGAGGACGATGCCCGGGAGGGGGAAGGCCGCCAGGGCGCCGATCATCGAGTTGCGGATCAGCTTGCGACGGCTGAAGCCGGACTCCTTGTCGGCGAGCTGGAACGCCTCGACCGCCTTGGCACGGGTCGCGTCGGTGCCGCGGGTGCCGTGGCGGAGCTCGGTGATCTCGCGGTCCACCACGAGCGACTTCGACCAGTACACGGCGCCGAGGCCCAGCGCGAGGAGGGCGAGGGCGATCGAGAGGCCGAGCCAGAGGTTGGCGGTCCGGACGGTCCCGAAGTCGTCGGAGTCGATCGGGAAGGCGACGTAGGCCGCGATCGCGAGGACACTTCCCACGATCGACAGGTAGAAGAACGTGGCGACCTGACGCTCGGCCAGGCGCTGCTTCTTCGGGTCGACGTCGGTGCGGCGTGCGCGGTGCGGCGGCTCGCCCGGGTTCTCGAACGGGTCCGTCGGCAGGACCGCGATCCCGGCCGAGGTGGTGGTCGTGCCGTGCTTCTCGACAGCCGAGGACGAGTTCAGTGCCTCGTCGTCGTGCTCTGCCATGGTGTTCCCTTCAGTGTCGTTCGACACGGACGATCAGTTGGACTTCGCGGTCAGCCAGACGGTCATCGCGACGACCGCGCCGAGTCCGAAGATCCAGATGAACAGACCCTCTGCCACCGGGCCGAGGGAGCCGAGTGCGAACCCGCCGGGCGACTTGTTGTCCTGCACGTACTTGAGGTACGTGATGATGTCGGCCTTCTGCTCGGGGGTGAGGTTCAGGTCGTTGAACACCGGCATGTTCTGCGGGCCAGTGACCATGGCCTCGTAGATGTGCTTGCCGGACACCGACTGCAGGTTCGGCGCGTACTTGCCCTCGGTCAGGGCACCACCGGCGCCGGCCACGTTGTGGCACATGGCGCAGTTGATGCGGAAGAGCTCCGCACCTTCGGCGGCGTCGCCGTCCTCGCCGTTGGTCAGGCTCTCGGAGGGGACCGCCGGGCCGGGGCCGAGCGACGCGACGTACTCGGCGAGTGCGTCGATCTGCTCGTCCGTGAACTGCGCGGGCTTCTCTTCGGCCTGGGGACCCTGGGCGGCCATCGGCATGCGGCCGGTGCCGACCTGGAAGTCGACCGACGCGGCACCGACACCGATGAGGGACGGACCCTCACTGGTGCCCTGCGCGGAGAGGCCGTGGCAGGTGGCGCAGTTCGAGGCGAAGAGCTTCTGGCCCTCGTTCACCTTCGACTGACTCGAGGCCGCCACGGTGCTCGTGCTGTCGTCGGCGTTCGCCGTGGAGCTGAACAGCGCGTACGCACCGCCGGTGGTCATGAGACCGACGACGATGAGCGACACGGTCGCCATCGGTGAACGGCGGCCCTTCTTGGACTTGGTTCTGTTGAACATGCGGTGGGGGCTATCCAGTTCCTACTTGAGAAGGTAGATGACGGCGAAGAGGCCGATCCAGACGACGTCGACGAAGTGCCAGTAGTACGACACGACGATCGCGGTGGTCGCTTCCTTGTGACCGAAGTTCTTGGCGGCGAACCCGCGGCCGAGCGTCAGCAGGAAGGCGATGAGGCCACCCGTGACGTGCAGACCGTGGAACCCGGTGGTCATGTAGAAGGCCGAACCGTAGGCGCTGGAGGAGAGCGTCACGCCCTCGTGCCAGAGGTTCGCGTACTCGAAGATCTGGCCGCAGACGAAGATCGCGCCCATGCAGTACGTGACGAAGAACCACTCCGTCATGCCCCAGTCCTTGGGGTTCCAGCTCGTCCGGTGCACCTGGAAGCGCTCGGCCGCGAAGACCGCGAACTGGCAGGCGAAGCTGGACAGCACCAGGATGATCGTGTTCACCGAGGCGAAGGGCACCTCGAGCTTGGCGGTCTCGGTCGCCCAGAGTTCGGGCGAGGTGCTGCGCAACGTGAAGTAGATCGCGAACAGGCCGGCGAAGAACATGACCTCGCTGCCCAGCCACACGATCGTCCCCACGGCAACGGCGTTCGGCCTGTTCAGGACCGGACCGCTGGCGGATCTGGAGAGAGGGGTGCTAGTCACAGACTCCATTATGGCCGAAACCACGGACAGTGTTTTCGCAGCCAACTGGCGGGTCTCTCGAATTCACTACGATCAGAGCATGCTCGACGCTCTCACCTGGCCTGCCGTGATCAGCGCGCTCATGGCGCGCGAAGACCTGACGATCAGCCAGTCCACATGGGCCATGCAGGAGATCGTGGCAGGTCGGGCCACCCCGGCGCAGATCGCCGCCTTCGTCGTGGCCCTCCGTGCCAAGGGCGAGACCGTCGACGAGGTCGTCGGTTTCCGCGACGCGATCCTCGACGCGGCCGTCCCGCTCGACGTCGACCCGATGGCGCTCGACATCGTGGGCACCGGCGGCGACGTCGTCGGCACGGTGAACGTCTCGACGATGAGCGCGATCGTGATCGCCGCCGCGGGTGTCCCCGTCGTGAAGCACGGCAACAAGGCGAGCTCCTCGAAGTCCGGGTCGAGCGACGTCCTCGCCGCACTCGGACTCGACCTGACGATGGACGCCGCGCGTGTCGCGGACACGTTCCGGCGTGTCGGACTGACCTTCGCGTTCGCGAGCGCCTTCCACCCCGGGTTCGCGCACGCCGGACCCGTCCGCCGCGAGATCGGCGTCCCGACGGTGTTCAACTTCCTCGGTCCGCTCGTCAACCCCGCACGGTGCGAGGCGAACGCCGTGGGCGTGGCGCAGCTCGAGCTCGTCCCGATCATCACGGGCGTGTTCCAGACCCGCGGGGCGACCGCACTCGTGTTCCGCGGCGACGACGGCCTCGACGAGCTGACGACGACCGGGCACAGCCACATCTGGGAGGTCACCGGCGGCCGCGTCACCGAGCACGACCTCGACCCGCGCGACCTCGGGATCGCCCGGGCCCGGATCGAGGACCTGCTCGGCGGCGACCCGGAGCACAACGCCGCCGTGGTGCACCGCGTCCTCGCGGGGGAGACCGGTCCGGTGCGCGACATCGTCCTGCTCAACGCCGCCGCCGGCCTGGTGTCCTTCCGCCTGGCGGAGGACCCGGCCGAGGTCGACCGCCCGATCCTGCAGCGCTTCCGCGAGCAGCTGGTCGTCGCGGCCGACGCGATCGACTCGGGCGCCGCCGCGCGCAAGCTGGCCGACTGGGTGGGCGCGACGCCCGTCGCGTGAGCGCAGACGCAACACAGCGGAGGCGCGCTGCCGGTCCGTGGGACCGGCACCGCGCCTCCAGGCGGTCACCTCAGGACAGGACTACTGGACGTCCTCGTCGACCCAGTCGAACGTCTTCGTGACGGCCTTCTTCCAGAGGCGCAGGGTGCGCTCGCGCTCGGCTTCGTCGAGCTGCGGCTCCCAGCGCTTGTCCTCCTGCCAGTTGGCACGGAGCTCGTCGAGGTTCGCCCAGAACCCGACCGCGAGCCCGGCCGCGTAGGCCGCGCCGAGCGCCGTCGTCTCCGCGACGACCGGACGGACCACCGGCACGTTCAGGATGTCCGCCTGGAACTGCATGAGCGCGTCGTTGGCGGTCATGCCGCCGTCGACCTTGAGCTCGGTGAGGTCCACACCGGAGTCCGCGTTGACGGCGTCGAGGACCTCGCGGGTCTGCAGCGCCGTCGCCTCGAGGGCGGCACGGGCGATGTGGCCCTTGTTCACGTAGCGGGTGAGGCCGACGATGGCACCGCGGGCATCCGGACGCCAGTACGGCGCGAAGAGCCCCGAGAACGCCGGGACGAAGTACACGCCGCCGTTGTCCTCGACGGTCTTGGCGAGGGCCTCGACCTCCGGGGCGCTGCCGATCAGGCCGAGGTTGTCGCGGAGCCACTGGATCAGCGAGCCCGTGACGGCGATCGACCCCTCGAGCGCGTAGTGCGTCTCCTGGTCGCCGAGCTTGTAGCCGACGGTCGTGAGCAGCCCGTTCTCCGAGCGGACGATCTCCGTGCCCGTGTTGAAGATGAGGAAGTTGCCCGTGCCGTAGGTGTTCTTCGACTCGCCCTGGTCGAAGGCCGCCTGGCCGAACGTCGCGGCCTGCTGGTCGCCGAGGATGCCGGCGATCGGGACCTCGCGGAGGAGGTTCGAGGACTCGACGTGGCCGTAGACCTCGGAGGAGCTGACGATCTCGGGGAGCATCGACTTCGGCACGCCGAAGTCGGCGAGGATGTCGTCGCGCCACTCGAGCGTCTCGAGGTCCATGAACAGCGTGCGGGACGCGTTCGTGACGTCCGTCTTGTGGACGCCGCCGTCGACGCCACCGGTCAAGTTCCAGAGGACCCAGGTGTCGGTGGTGCCGAAGAGCAGGTCGCCCGCCTCGGCCTTCTCGCGCGCACCCTCGACGTTCTCGAGGATCCAGACGATCTTGGTGCCGGCGAAGTATGTCGCCAGCGGCAGACCGACGACCGACTTGTAGCGGTCGGTGTCGCCGTCGGCGAGCTTGTCGACGATCGACTGCGTGCGGGTGTCCTGCCAGACGATCGCGTTGTAGACCGGCTTGCCGGTGTTCTTGTCCCAGACCACCGCGGTCTCGCGCTGGTTGGTGATGCCGACCGCCGCGACGTCGTGGCGGGTGATGTCGGCGCGTGACAGCGCCTGGCCGATGACCTCACGGGTGTTGTCCCAGATCTCCGACGGGTCGTGCTCGACCCACCCGGCACGCGGGAAGATCTGCTCGTGCTCCTTCTGTCCGACGGACACGATCGAGCCGGAGTGGTCGAAGACGATCGCTCGGGTGGAGGTCGTGCCCTGGTCGATGGCGACGATGTAGTCGGCCATTGGTGCTCCTAACGGTCTTGCTCGGGTGGGTGTGGTGAGGGTGGATCAGGCGAGGGGCAGGAGTGCGTACGACAGCCCGGCTGCGAGGGCACCACCGACGAGGGGGCCGACGACCGGCACCCAGGCGTAGGCCCAGTCGCTCGAGCCCTTGCCCTTGATCGGCAGGAAGGCGTGCGCGATACGGGGGCCGAGGTCACGGGCAGGGTTGATCGCGTAGCCGGTCGGGCCACCGAGGCTGACACCGATCGCGATCACGAGGAAGGCGACCGGGATGGCGCCGAGCTCGGCCGGGGTCTTGCCGTTGGTGAAGGCGATGACCACGAAGACGAGCACGAAGGTGCCGATGATCTCGGTGACGAGGTTCCAGCCGTACGTGCGGATCGCCGGGCCGGTGGAGAAGACGCCGAGCTTCGCGGCCGCGTCGGGTTCCTCGTCGAAGTGCTGCTTGTAGGCCAGCCAGACGATGACCGCACCGATGATCGCGCCGATCAGCTGGGCGAGCCAGTAGAGGAACATCTCACCGATGGTGATGTTGCCCAGGATGGCCCGCGCGAGGCTCACCGCGGGGTTGAGCTGGCCGCCGGACTTGTACGACACGGTGACACCGGCGAAGACCGCGAAGCCCCAACCGATCGTCACCATGAGGAAGCCGGCTCCGAAGCCCTTGGACTTCGTCAGCGAGACAGCGGCGACGACGCCGCCACCCAGGATGATGAGCATCGCCGTACCGACGAGCTCGGAGAGGAAATTGACGCCGATGCCGTCCATCGGTGACCTCCAGTGCGTGAGGGTGGGGGTCCGGTGGTACAGCGCCGGCACTCCCCGTTGAGTGATTGGGGCCGAGCATACTGACGGGCATCGGCGGATGGCGATGCATTCGTGAGGGAAGTGCGCGATTGTGCACGAACGTGCATGCACGGTGTGCGCCCGCGCATCCGAGGCCGGTGGCCCGCCCCCGGGTCGGTGCACGAACGTGCACACGGGGGGAACGCTCGCCCGGGGCGGCGATGTAGATTGAGGGCACTCCGGTCGACGACGGCGGTGCTGCCTCGCGATCGCCCGCACTCCGTGGAGGTCAGCATGAAGAAGCTCATCAACGATCCGCAGGCCGTGGTCGACGAGACCGTGCGCGGGTTCGCCCGTGCCCACGCCGGCCACGTCGTGCTGGTCGAGGACCCGATCCACATCCACCGCGCGGACGCCCCGGTGTCCGGCAAGGTCGGGATCGTCAGCGGCGGGGGCAGCGGACACGAGCCGCTGCACGCCGGGTTCGTCGGGTACGGCATGCTCGACGCCGCGGTGCCGGGGCCGGTGTTCACGAGTCCCACACCGGACCCGATCGTCGCCGCGACGAAGGCCGTCGACGGGGGAGCCGGCGTGCTCCACATCGTGAAGAACTACACCGGCGACGTCCTCAACTTCGAGACCGCCGCCGAACTCGCCGGCATGGACGACGTCCGGGTCGAGTCCGTCGTGGTGGACGACGACGTCGCCGTGCAGGACTCGCTCTACACGGCCGGCCGACGCGGGGTCGCCGGCACCGTCGTCGTCGAGAAGTGCGCGGGCGCCGCAGCCGAGCGGGGGGACGACCTCGACTCCGTCGCCGCCGTCGCCCGGCACGTGAACGACGTCACGCGCTCGATGGGGCTCGCGCTCGCCTCCGGCACCGTCCCGCACGCCGGCGAGCCGTCGTTCACCCTCGCCGACGACGAGGTCGAGCTCGGCATCGGCATCCACGGCGAGCCCGGCCGCGAACGCATCCCGATGGCCCCGGCCGACGAGCTCGTGGACCGCGTGCTCGAACCGATCCTCACCGACCTCGCCGCTCCCGCCGGGTCGAAGCTGCTGCTCCTCGTGAACGGCATGGGCGGCACGCCCCTCTCCGAGCTCTACATCGCCTACCGACGCGCCGCCGAGGTCCTCACCGACCGCGGGTTCGACGTCACGCGTAGCCTGGTCGGCGACTACGTGACATCCCTCGAGATGCAGGGGTTCTCGCTCACTGTCACGGTGCTCGACGACGAACTCACCGCCCTCTGGGACGCACCGGTGGAGACCCCGGCACTGCGCTGGGGACGCTGAACCCACCGCACCACGACCCGGCCCGTGAACGGAGCCGGACGCAGGAAGGAACACGAATTGGCGCTCGACACCGCATGGGCCATCGACTGGGTCCGACGCACCGCCGCGACGATCGACGAGCACCGGGCCGAGCTCGTCACGCTCGACCGTGAGATCGGCGACGGCGACCACGGTGAGAACCTCGACCGCGGCTTCCGTGCCGTGCTCGAGGCCGTGGACGCCGGTTCGTTCGACACCCCCGGAGCCGTGCTCAAGGTCGTCGCGACGAAGCTCATCTCGACGGTCGGCGGTGCCGCGGGTCCGCTGTTCGGGACCGCGTACCTCAAGGCCGCACAGGCCGCCGGGGACGCCGCGGAGCTCGACGCCGACACGCTCGTCCAGGTGCTGACCGCTGCCCGTGACGGCATCGTGTCCCGGGGCAAGGCGGCCGTCGGCGACAAGACCATGGTCGACGCCTGGTCGCCCGCGGTCGACGCCGCCGGTGCCGCGGCCGCCGCCGGGGACAGCCCGGAGCAGGTGCTGGCCGCAGCCGCCGACGCGGCCGTCATCGGCGCGGAGTCGACCGACCCGCTGGTCGCCCACAAGGGCCGCGCGAGCTACCTCGGCGAACGTGCCGTCGGGCACCGCGACCCGGGCGCGCAGTCCACCGTGTACATCCTCCGCGCGGCCGTGGACGCCGCGTGACCGTCGGGATCCTGATCGTCTCGCACAGCGCGGCGATCGCGACCGGCACCGTCCAGCTCGCTCGGCAGATGGCGGCGGACGTCCCGCTCGTGGCCGCTGGTGGCACCGACGACGGCGGCATCGGCACCTCGTTCGAGGCCATCACGGCCGGCATCGAGGAACTCGGCGACGCCGAGGCAGTGGTCGTCCTGTGCGACCTCGGCTCCGCCTACCTGACCACCGACACGGCGCTCGACTTCCTCGACGACGACGTCCGGGCGCGCGTGCACGTCTCGCAGGCCCCGCTGGTCGAGGGCGCGGTCGCCGCGGCCGTCGCCGCACAGACCGGTGGCGACGTCGACGCGGTCCTGGCCGCTGCCGCGTCTGCCGCAGGCTCCGAGGCGGACGCGAGTCGTGCCTCCAGTCCGTCCGGCGGCGGGCCAGGAGGCGCGGCGCCGGTCTCCGGGACCGGCTCCGTCGACGACGTGGCCGCGTCCGAGACGGTGGAACTCGTCAACGAGAGCGGCCTGCACGCCCGGCCGGCCGCGGAGTTCGTGAAGACGGCCGCCAAGTTCGACGCCGAGGTCCGGGTCAACGGGGTGGACGCGAAGAGCCTGCTCGCGATCATGGCGCTCGCACTGCCCAGGGGGGCAACGGTGACCATCGAGGGGACCGGAGCCGACGCGCAGGACGCGGTCGACGCGCTCGTGGCCCTCGTGCGGTCCGGCTTCGGCGAGTAGGGCGCTGCGCCTCCTGCGGGTCAGGTGATCGAGACGGTGCCGGCGAGGTCGAGGTCGGACGGTCCGCCGGTGACCCCGGCGTCGGCGAGCAGCGTGGCGCCGAACACCGCGCTCCAGAACGTCCGCGCGTCGCGTCCGACGCCGCTCCGGCTCGTCCAGCCGTGTTCGGTGACGACCCGCTCGAGGTAGCGCTCCGACTGCCGGAACAGCACCTGCAGGAGCAGTCGCACCCGGTCGCGCTGCGCGGCGTCGTCGCCCGCGCTCGCGAGGGCCCGCACGACGAGCGGCGTCGACGGCATCGCGAGGGCGGTGCGGGCGAGGACCTGCCGGAACGCCACGGCGCTCGTGGCGCGACGCCCGGCTGCCTGCAACCGGGTCGTGTCGCGCAGGAACAGCGCGAACGCGGCGTCGAGCACCAGTCGGTCCTTCGATCCGTAGTGGTGCGTGATCTGGTTCGGGTAGACGCCCGCGGCCCGGGCGATCTCGCTCACGGTCACCGTCCGGTGCTCGGTCGGGCCGCCGGTGCCGCTGAGCAGTCCGGCGGTCGCGGCGAGGATCCGCGCCCGGGTGGCTGCCCCGCGCGGGGTGCCCGGAGCGTCGCTCGTGGTTGCCATGCCGGAATTGTACGTGGTACAACTCAACTTGTTCAATGTACAAGAAGGAGCCTCCCGTGCACATCTCCATCACCGGCTACGGAGCGGTCTCGCCGTTCGGCCACGGCGTCGACACGCTCTGGGACGCCCTGGTCGCCGGCCGCTCCGGCGTGCACGACCTCGACCGGACCGGCACGCACTGGGACCAGGTCCCGATCCGGGTCGGCGCAGCCGCCGCACTCGACGCGGACGGAGCACTCGGGCGGGTCCGGGCGAACCGGCTCGACCGCAGCCAGCAGCTCGCGCTCGTCGCGGCAGAGGAGGCCTGGGCGGACGCCGGTGCCCCGACGGTCGAGGGGGACCGGCTCGCCGTCGTCGTCGGCACCGGGATCGGGGGAGTGGAGACGCTCCTCGACGCCCACGACGTGCTCGGCACCGCTGGCGCCCGTCGCGTGTCGCCCCGCACCGTCCCGATGCTCATGGCGAACGCCGCCGCGGCGCAGATCAGCATCGCGTTCGGTGCACGGGCCGGGGCGTACACGACCGTGTCCGCCTGCGCCTCCGGGGCCGAGGCGATCGCGACGGCCGCGCGGTTGATCGTCACGGGGGAGGCCGACGTCGTCATCGCCGGTGGCACCGAGGCGGCCGTGACGCCGGTGACCATGGCGTCCTTCGCGCAGTCGCAGGCCCTCGCGAGGCCCGGCGACGACGACCCGACGACGCTCTCCCGCCCCTTCGACGCATCGCGCCGCGGGTTCGTGCTCGGCGAGGGTGCCGGGTTCGTCGTGCTCGAGCGGGCCGACCACGCCGCTGCCCGCACCCAGCGCTCGCACGGGACCCTCGCCGGATGGGGCATCACCTCGGACGCGTTCCACATCACCGCACCCCTGGCGGACGGGTCCGAGCAGGAGCGGGCGATGACCGCGGCGATCCGGATGGCCGGGCTGACGGGTACCGACATCGACCACGTCAACGCACACGCGACCGGCACCCCGGTCGGCGACGTCGGCGAGGCCGCTGCGATCGCTCGCGCGGTCGGCACCGGGGCTGTGGTGACCGCGCCGAAGGGCGCCATCGGGCACATGTTCGGGGCAGCCGGGGCCGTCGAGTCGATCCTCGCCGTGCGGGCGATCGAGACGGGGCTCGTGCCGGCGACGCTGAACCTGGAGCACCTCGACCCGGCGGTCGGGCTGGACGTGGTCGCCGGGGCCGCGCGGGAGGTGCCGATCCGGACGGCGCTGAACAACTCGTTCGGCTTCGGTGGGCAGAACGCGTCGCTGGTGTTCACCGCGGCGTGACCCGGCCGCGAGACGGCGGACCCCTCCCGCCTTGACCAGGATACGGCCGGACCCGGGGCTTGCCGCAAGACCCCCGTCGTGCCCCACAATCGACCCTCGTGTCAACGCCGTACCCCGTCTTCGACCTCCCCGAACGCCTCGCCGACAAGGCCGATCCGGCCCTGATCGCCGACGACGAGCGGCACTTCGCCGCGATCGCCGCCACCCTCGACGCCTCGACCACGACGCTCACCCGACGCCTCGACGAGCTCCGCCGGACCCGAGCGGGCGGCGGGGAGTACACGGTGGAGCGCGATGCCGAGGTGCGCCGGGTCACCCGCGAGCTCACGGCACTCCGGCGGTACGGGCTCGACCTGTGCATCGGGAGGATGGTGTTCGCCGACCGCCCACAGCCGGTCTACGTCGGCCGCTCGGGGCTCACCGACGACGACCTCGAGCGGCTGCTCGTCGACTGGCGCTCGGCGACCGCGGAACCGTTCTTCGCGGCGTCGCACGGTGATCCTCGTGGCCTGGTGAGCCGGCGACGCTACCGCTGGCAGCGCGGTCGGATCGTCGACTACTGGGACGAGGCCTTCACCGACGAGGGCCTGCTGCACACCGCGGCCCTGGACGACCAGTCGGCGTTCGTCGCGAGTCTCGGCACCAGCCGCAGCCCGCGGATGCGGGACGTGCTCGGGACGATCCAGTCCGACCAGGACGCCGTGATCCGCGCGGACTCCGCCGGAGCACTCGTGGTGGACGGCGGCCCGGGGACCGGCAAGACCGTCGTCGCGCTGCACCGGGCGGCGTACCTGCTCTACGCCGACCCTCGCGTGTCCCCGCGGCACGGGGGTGTGCTGTTCGTCGGGCCGACGCACGGGCACCTCGACTACGTCGGGGACGTGCTGCCGGCACTCGGCGAGGACGGGGTGCACCTCGCGACCGTGACGGACCTGGTGCCCGAGGGCGCCGACGTCCCCGACGAGGCCGATCCGGACGTCGCGGCGATCAAGGCGGGTGCGGCGCTGACCCGGGCGGTCGAGCGTGCGGTCCGCGGGTACGAGCAGCCGCCGGAGCGCACGGTCGTCGTCGAGACGGACTGGGCGGACGTGCCGATCACGCCCGACGACTGGGCCGACGCGTTCGACGCGGCGGACCCGGGCGACCCGCACAACGCCGCACGCTCCGACGTCTGGGACGCGCTGCTCGAGATCGTGACCACCCGCCTGGCGGGAGCGGCCCCACCCAGGGCGATCCGCGCCTCCGTGGACGACAGCGACGTCCTGCGTGACGCGTTTCGCCGGGCGTGGCCCGTGCTCGACCCGGACGGTGTGGTCGCGGACCTGCTCGCGGTGCCCGAGCACCTGGCGCGGTGCGCGCCCGACCTCACCGCAGCCGATCGCGCACGCCTGCACCGCCCGGACGCCCGCGCGTGGACCCGGTCCGACCTGCCCGTGCTCGACGCCGCCCGTCGGCGCATCGGTGACCCGGCCGCTCCGGCCCGGGAGCGTCGTGCTGCGGCCGCCAGGGCCGCCGAACGCGAGCGGATGGACCGGGTGATCGAGGACCTCGTCGCGGCCGACGATTCCGAGCTGCAGCTCATGAGCATGCTGCGCGGTGCGGACGCACGGAACAGCCTCGACGACGACGCGGTGACGGCGGCACCGGACGCCGATGCCCTGGCGGGACCGTTCGCGCACGTCGTCGTCGACGAGGCCCAGGAGCTGACGGACGCGGAGTGGCTGATGCTGCTGCGGCGCTGCCCGAGCCGGAGTCTCACGGTCGTGGGGGACCGGACCCAGGCGAGGGAGCCGTTCGCCGAGTCGTGGGAGGACCGGCTCGCCCGGATCGGGCTCAGGGACGTCCGGACCGCGCGTCTCCGGATCAACTACCGCACGCCGTCCGAGGTGATGGCGGTCGCCGAACCCGTCATCCGCGCAGCCGTGCCGGACGCGAACGTGCCGACCTCGATCCGCGACTCCGGCGTGCCGGTGCAGTACGGGTCCGCGGACGAGCGGGACGTGGTCCTGGACAGGTGGGCCGCGGCGAGCGCCGACGGGATCGCGTGCGTGGTCGGCGACGCCGGGTACGCGGGGACGGACCGGATCCGTTCCCTGTCCCCGGAGGCGACGAAGGGTCTCGAGTTCGACCTCGTCGTCCTGGTGGACCCGGAGCGGTGGCGCCCGGTCGACCGCTACGTGGCGATGACCCGGGCGACCCAACGACTGGTCGTGCTCAGCTCGGCGTGAGTTCCTGCAGGCCGGTGACGCGCAGGAGGTCGAGCTTCGCGGCGTCCTCGGTGCCGGGTACCGCCGTGTAGACGACGATGCGGAGGTCCCCGCCCGGCACGCTCAGGACGTCGCAGTCGATCTCGATCGGGCCGACGGGGGAGTGCACGCGCTTGCGGCTCGCCCGGTGCTCGGCGACGCGTCCGGTGTCCCAGCGGCGCTCGAACTCGGGGGACTCGCGACGGAGGCGTGCCACGAGCTCGGCGAGGTCCCGGTCGGCGGGGTACCGTCCGACGGCGGCGCGGAGGTCGGCGGCGAGGTCGCTGGAGAACTCCTCCTGGTGCTCGTCGTCCCATTCGACCTCGTCGTGGCCGTGCATGAAGTGTCGCCACACGAGGTTCCTGTCGATGCCCGTGTACCGGGAGGGGTCACCGGTGAGCGCTGCCCAGAGGTCGTTCCACAGGACGATGTCGTGCGCGGCGGTGAACACGGCGAGGGGGACGTCGCCGAGGCGGTCGACGATGCGCTGCACGCCCGGGGTGACGTGCCGGGGGACGACCCGGCGCGACGGCGGCGCGGACCCTGCGACGCGGCAGAGGTGGTCGCGTTCCTCCTCGGAGAGACGGAGCGCGGTGGCGAGTGCGCCGAGCAACTGCGGCGACGGGTTCGTCGCGCGTCCCTGTTCGAGGCGGACGACGTAGTCGACGCTCACGCCGGCGAGCGCAGCGAGCTCCTCGCGACGGAGACCCGGCGTCCGTCGACCGGGCCCGGCCGGCAGGCCGACCGCTTCGGGACGGACCCGGTCGCGCCAGGAACGCAGCACACTCGCGAACTCGCTCATGCCCACCATCCTCGACCCGCGCCTCCCGGCCTGCCTGGTACTGGTGGTCCCACTGTCAAGCGGTGCCTGGGGGACCCGGCCACGCAGGCGGAGGCTTGGCGCATGACAACGACACTCATCACCGGAGCCAACCGCAGTCTCGGGCTCGAGACCGTCCGTCGCCTCGTCGACGCCCGGCACACCGTGTACGCCGGCATGCGCGATCCGGCCACGGGGGACGCGGCGCGTGCCCTCGGCGCGCACGTCGTCCAGCTGGACGTCACCGACCAGTCCTCGGTCGAGCGCGCGGTCGCCGGACTGCCCGGACTCGACGTGCTGGTGAACAACGCGGGCATCCTCGGGACGTCGTTCGGGGTCGACGACCTCGACGCCGCTGCGATCGGAGCCGTGCTCGACACGAACGTGACCGGCGTCGTGCGCGTGACGCAGGCGGCGCTGCCGCTGCTGCGGGAGTCGGCGAACCCGGTCATCGTGAACGTGGCCTCGGGTGTGGGCTTCCCGCGGTGGCTGACGACTCCGGGGCGGGACGAGTACCCGGTGCCGGCGGTGCCGTACGCGGCGTCGAAGGCGGCACTCATCGCCCTGACCGTGCAGTACGCGAAGAACCTGCCCGGGTTCCGGGTGAACGCGAGCGACCCCGGGTACACGGCGACGGAGTTCAACGGCTTCGGCGGGCACCAGACCGTGACCGAGGGGACGGACGCCACGGTGGCGCTGGCGACGCTCGGCGCGGACGGTCCCACGGGGGAGTTCCACGACCGCGACGGGCGCGTCGCGTACTGAGGGGGGCGGGGCGGGCGGGGCGGGCGCCGCGGGGCGGCCCGCGGCCGCTTCGTGAGCAGAAGATGTCGGGTCGGACGGATCGACCCGACACCTTCTGCTCACCAAGCGCGTCCGCACCGCGCGCGGGACGGCCTGGAGGCACGGCTCGCGTCCGACGGACGAGCTCGCTCCGTCCCGTGACCGGGTCGCAGAGCCCCCGCCAGCGCGTTCCCGTCTGTCAGGATGGCCGGATGCGCGCAGTCCAGTACGACGAGTTCGGTTCCGTCCCCGCGGTCGTCGAGGTCCCGGACCCGGTCGCCCCGATCGACGGGGTGGTCGTCCGGGTCGCCGCGACCGGGGTCTGCCGGAGCGACTGGCACGCGTGGAAGGGGCACGACGACTCGGTGCACCTGCCGCACGTGCCCGGGCACGAGTTCGCCGGCGTGGTGTCGTCCGCCGGCCCCGACGTCCGCGGGTTCGCCGTGGGGGACCGGGTCACCGCGCCGTTCGTCTTCGCATGCGGCGAGTGCGAGCAGTGCCTGGACGGTGCGACGCAGGTGTGCATCCGGCAGCAGCAGCCCGGCTTCACGCTGCCCGGTTCGTACGCCGAGGCCGTGGTGGTCCCGCACGCGGACGTCAACCTCGTCGCGCTGCCGGACGCCGTCGGGTTCGCCGAGGCCGCCGGACTCGGATGCCGCTTCGGGACCGCGTACCACGCACTGCACGCCCGGGGACGGGTGGCCGCCGGCGAGTGGGTGGCCGTCTTCGGCTGCGGGGGAGTCGGACTGTCGACCGTCATCGTCGCGGTCGCCGCCGGAGCGGAGGTCGTCGCGGTGGACGTCTCGCCCGCCGCGCTCGCACGTGCAGAAGCCCTCGGTGCGGTTCCGGTGCCGATGGACGACGCGGTCGGGGAGGCCGTCCGGACCGTCACGGGCGGCGGAGCCCACGTGTCCGTGGACGCCTTCGGCAGCCGCGCCACGTCCGTCGCCGCGGTCGCCGCACTCCGGCCTCGGGGTCGGCACGTCCAGGTCGGGCTGCTGCTCGACGACGAGGCCGTGCCGGCGATCCCGATGGGCCGCGTCATCGGCGACGAGCTCGAGCTGCTCGGCAGTCACGGGATCTCGGTGGGGGAGTACGCGGCGATGCTCGACGACGTCGTCGCGGGGCGACTCCGCCCGTCCGAGTCGATCGGTCGGACGATCGGGTTCGACGAGCTTCCCGAGGCGATCCTCGCGATGGACCGGCCGGCGACGTCGGCGGGCATGACGGTCGCGGTGTTCTGAGCGCCGGAGACCGCCCTCAGCGCTTCGGTCGGTACACGTCCGCCTTCGCGCCGCCGTCGAACACCGTCGAGCTGATCAGCGTCAGGTCGAGTTCGTCCTGCAGCCCCGAGAAGATCCCGTCACCCGCCCCAAGGACCACCGGCAGGACCACCAGGCGGTACTCGTCGACGAGGCCCGCGGCCACGAGGCTCCGGCAGAAGTCCGTCCCGCCCTGTGCGAGGACGTCGGCGCCGTCCTCGGCCCGCAGCCGGTCGACCTCCGCCACGAGGTCGCCGTGCGCCACCCGGGCACCGGTCCAGGTCGCCGCCGCGGGGGAGTCGGCCCCACCCGTGTCGACCGTGGCAGGATCGAACGCACGCTGGCGGGTGAAGATGACCTTCGGGACGGTGTTCATCGCACCGGCGACGGGTGTCGTCGCGTTCGCCCAGAAGCCAGCGATGGACTCGAACGTCCGACGACCGAACGCGTGCACACCGGCGCCGGACACGGTGTCGAGCACCCACGCGGCCGAGTCCGGACTCGCGGCGCGGAACATCCAGTCGGACTCGGCACGTGCACCTGCGACGAAACCGTCGAGGGACATCGACATCTTGAGGACGAGCTTCCGCATCGGACACCGCCGCTTCCGAGCACCGCTCGGCGCTCATGACGGCGATGTTAGAGGGGAGTGGCGTCGACCACCAGAGCGCGGCCGCAGCGCGG
The DNA here is from genome assembly GCF_025407985.1 of Curtobacterium sp. C2H10. Lineage (NCBI taxonomy): Bacteria > Bacillati > Actinomycetota > Actinomycetes > Micrococcales > Microbacteriaceae > Curtobacterium > Curtobacterium sp. C2H10. The sequence continues at coordinate 35,791 of NZ_JABXGF010000029.1, forward strand.
CCCGACGGATCTGAGTTGACATAATATTCATTATCGGCGCGCAGCGAGTGGGGCCAGGAGGCGCGGATCACCGCAGCCGGTCCGCTCACGCCAGCCGCGCCTCCCGTCCCTCGTGCAGCAGCGACGGCCGTCATCCGTGCGGCATCGACCGCTTCGGTCGCGCGGCGCGCGACGTCATCCCCAGGACCGATGACTTCCTCCGTGGTGTCAGTGACCATCGATATCATGCATATCAGTTCGGTAGCGATCTCCAGGAGGCAGGCATGACACCGTCGCGCCCACAGCTCGTCGTCCACGACGACGCCGTCCGCGCGAACACCGCCGTGTTCGCCGACCGGACGGACGGCGGCGTCATGGCCGTCCTCAAGGCCGACGGGTTCGGCCACGGGGCGATCGCCCGGTCGGTCCTCGCCGCCGGAGCGACGTCGATCGGCGTGACCACCATCGACGAAGCGATCGCCGTCCGGGCAACCGTGACGGACGCGCCGGTGCTCAGCTGGCTCAACCCGGTCGACGCGGACTTCGACGGTGCGCTGCTCGCCGACGTCGACATCGCCGTCCCGAGCGCCGAGCTGCTCAGTGCCGTCAGCCGTGCAGCAGTCCGGACCGGACGCCGTGCCCGGGTCCACCTGCACGTCGACGTCGGGATGGCCCGCGACGGTGCCGATCCCGGCTCGTGGCCGTCGCTGTGCACCGCCGCACGCGAGCTCGAGCGGCTCGGCACGGTCCGGGTCGTCGGGGTGATGGGCCACATGTCCTGCGCCGACCAGCCCGACGACCCGCAGAACACGCGCGAACGGCTGCTGTTCGACAACGCCGTCCGCACCGCCCGGCGTCGCGGACTGTCCGGCTTCGTCACGCACCTCGCCGCCACGGCAGCGACCGTCACCGGGGTCGGCGGCCGCCATGGTCTGCACCGCATCGGTGCGGGGCTCTTCGGGATCGACCCCTCCCGGACCTCGACGGACCTGCAACCGACGCTCTCCCTGACGGCTCCGGTCGTCGGTTCCCGGGTGATCGGCCCCGGAGCCGGCGTCGGCTACGGCCTCGACCACGTCGTCGACCGTCGGACCACCCTGGCGCTGCTGCCCCTGGGCTACGGCGACGGACTCCCCCGTGCGGCGTCCGAGCGGGCCGAGGTCCAGGTGCGCGGACGCCGTCGACCGCTCGTCGGCCGGTTCTCGATGGACATGGTCGTCGTGGACACCGGCGACGACCGGCTGGAGCTCGGCGAGACCGTCACGTTCTTCGGGCGCGGCCTCGACGGCGAGCCAACCGTCCACGACTGGGCGGACTGGGCCGACACCATCGAGCACGAGATCGTCACCCGGATCGGCACGCGCGCCGCCCGGGTCCACCGCACCGTCACCACCCCGGAGGCCACCGTTGCCTGATCGCCACGACTCCCACACCCCCACGGCGCCGACGCGAATCGCGGTCGTCGGTGGCGGCGCGAACGACGAGCACGAGGTCTCGCTCGCATCCGCGGCCGCGGTCACGCGAGCCGTCCGGGCCCTCGGCTCCGACGCGGTCCCCCTGACGATCGACCGGACGGGCGGCTGGCGGCACACGGACGGTGCCGCGCTGTCCCCCGCGGACGCCGTTGCCGTGCTGACGTCGTGCCGCGCGGCGTTCCCGGTGCTCCACGGTGTCCACGGTGAGGACGGCGCGGTCGCCGGCTTCCTCACGATGATCGGCGTACCGGTGGTCGGCTCCCCCGTCCGCGCCGGCGCACTCGGCATGGACAAGTGGGTCACGAAGACCGTGGCCGAAGCCGTCGGCGTCCGCACGGCGCCGGGTGTGCTGATCCGCGCTGGAGACGAGATCGGCCCGGTGCCCCTGCGGCCGCCCTTCGTCGTGAAGCCGACGACCGGTGGGTCGAGCAACGGCGTGACGGTGGTCCGGATGCCCGACGCGTACGCGGCTGCCGTGGCAGATGCCCGGGCTGCAGGCACCGACGTGCTCGCCGAGGCGTTCGTCACCGGGCGCGAGATCGACATCGCCGTGTTCCGCGACGACACCGGGGCGCTCCGCACCGGCGCGACGCTGGAGATCGGCGTCGCCGACGGAGACCTGTTCGGGCGCACCGAGAAGTACGACGGGACCGCACGGTTCACGGTGCCGGCGGCACTGACAGCCACCGACGAGGCAGCGATCGACCACGCAGCCCGAATCCTCTACGACACGCTCGGGTGCTCTGGCGTCGCGCGGTTCGACTTCTTCCTCACCGATGACGGCGTCGTGCTGAACGAGGTGAACACCGCACCGGGGTTCACCGAGCAGTCGCAGGTGCCCCGGATGTTCGCGGCGGTCGGGTTGGACTACGTCGAGCTCGTTCGCGCCCTGGTGCAGGCGGCGGAACGGGCCGTCTGACCGGTGAACCGTGCCGCCGTGCGATCAGGACTGCGGATCGACGCTCGTCGGGACGTCGTCGGCGTCGATCTCGAGCGAGGCGTGTTCGCCGCCCTGCTCCTCGAGGTTCTTCTGGTCCGTGTCCGGCTGCTCCGGCTCCTCGCTGTGGGTGGTCTCCTCGGCAGGGTCAGGCTGGCTGTAGCTCATGTGGCGGAAGCTACGCGGGCCGACCTGGGCGCGCGTCCGGCGGTCCGGAACACGCGTGGCGTGGTCCAGGAGGAACGGTGCGGGCCCGACTCGCGCCTCCCGTCCGCCGTGGCGTCGCGACGTGGGACGGGGGTGCGACGCGCGGACGCCGAATGCCGGCGAGGCGGATCGGCATCGCTGCCGACCCGCCTCGCTGGCGGACCGCCGTGCGCCGACTCGGGATGGTGATCCCCGGTGAGACGCCAGCGGCGATGTGGACTCAGGCCTGGGACAGCACGACCGCGGTGAGGATGTAGCCGACGATGCCGATGACGATCGCGATGGCCGACAGGATGATGCCGCCGAGGACGATCCCCCGACCGGACGCGCGTCGGCGAGCCAGGATGCCGAGGACGAGCCCGATGATGCCGGCGATCACGCCGATGATCGCGAGGAAGATGCCACCGACGACACCGATGATGCCGAGGACGAGGCTCGCGATGGCGAGTCCGCCACCCGTGCCGGCCGGTGCTGCACCGGGCGTGTTCGCTGCGGGGTAGTTCGGTCCACCGGTCTGGTCGGCCATGAGGTCTCCTTCGTCGTGGACGCTCGTCATGCGACCGGGTAGCCGCGGGCGTGGTGGCCCAAGCATGAGCGTCAGTCAGGACGGTAGACCGTTCGGCCAGCTGGTGTTCAGGTACTCCGCCCGGACCTGTCCCCCGCCTCAGGCTCCGACGTAGGCCGCCAGGTGCTCCCCCGTGATCGTCGACCGAGCGGCGACGAGCTCGGCCGGCGTGCCCTCGAACACCACACGACCGCCGTCGTGGCCGGCGCCGGGCCCGAGGTCGATGAGCCAGTCGGCATGTGCCATCACGGCCTGGTGGTGCTCGATCACGACGACCGTACGCCCGGCCTCGACCATGCCGTCCAGCAGCCCGAGCAGCTGTTGGACGTCCGCCAGGTGCAGCCCGGTCGTCGGCTCGTCGAGGACGATCACTCCGCCGGGGTCGCCGAGGTGCGTCGCGAGCTTGAGGCGCTGCCGCTCGCCGCCGGACAGGGTCGTCAGCGGCTGCCCGATCGTCAGGTACCCGAGTCCGACGTCGACGAGCCGGGCGAGGATCGCGTGCGCCGCAGGGATCCTCGACTCCCCCGTCGCGAAGAACGCCGCAGCGTCGGCCACGGGCATCGCGAGGACCTCGCTGATGTCCTTCCCCCCGAGCCGGTACTCGAGCACCGACTGGTCGAATCGCTTCCCGCCGCACTCGGCGCACGGGGTCGCGATGCCGGCCATCATGCCGAGGTCCGTGTAGATGACCCCCGCGCCGTTGCACGCCGGACACGCACCCTCGGAGTTGGCGCTGAACAGGGCGGGCTTCACACCGTTGGCCTTCGCGAAGGCCTTGCGGATCGGCTCCAGCAGCCCCGTGTACGTCGCCGGGTTGCTCCGCCGGGAGCCGCGGATCGCGCCCTGGTCGATCGCGACGACACCGTCGCGCGGTGACAGCGACCCGTGGATGAGCGTGCTCTTGCCGGAGCCGGCGACACCCGTCACGACCGTGAGCACCCCGGTCGGCACGTCGACGTCCACACCCTGCAGGTTGTGCGCGTCGGCGCCGCGGATCTCGAGGACGCCGGTGCGTTCGCGCACGACGTCCTTCACCGACACCCGGTCGTCGAGGTGGCGACCGGTGACCGTGTCGCTCGTACGGAGTCCGCCGACCGGCCCCTCGTAGCAGAGCGCCCCGCCGTTCGTCCCCGCACCCGGCCCGAGGTCGACGACGTGGTCCGCGATCGCGATGACCTCGGGCTTGTGCTCGACGACGAGCACCGTGTTGCCCTTGTCGCGGAGGCGGAGCAGGAGCCCGTTCATCCGCTCGATGTCGTGGGGGTGCAACCCGGTGCTCGGTTCGTCGAAGACGTAGGTGACGTCGCTCAAGGACGACCCGAGGTGCTTCACCATCTTGACGCGCTGCCCCTCTCCCCCGGACAGGGTCCCCGTGGGGCGGTCGAGCGAGAGGTACCCGAGGCCGATCTCGACGAAGGAGTCGACCGCGTCCCGCAGGCCGTCGAGCAAGGGCCCGACGGTCGGTTCGTCGATCCCCCGCAGCCAGGCGGCGAGGTCGGTGATCTGCATCGCGCAGACGTCCGCGATGCTCTTGCCGGCGATCGTCGACGACCGTGCGACGTCGTTCAGCCGGGTGCCACCGCAGGCCGGACAGGTGGTGAAGGTGACCGCGCGGTCGACGAAGGCCCGGATGTGGGGCTGCATCGCTTCGCGGTCCTTCTGCAGGAACGAACGCCGCACGCGCGGGACGAGCCCCTCGTACGTCATGTTGATGCCGGCGATCTTCTGCTTCGTCGGTTCGCGGTACAGGAAGTCCTGGCGTTCGGCGTCCGTGAAGTCACGGATCGGCGTGTCCTTGTCGAAGTACCCGGACTCGGCGAACATCCGGACGTTCCAGCCGTCCGTGCCGTACCCGGGGATCGTGATCGCCCCGTCCGACAGGGACTTCGTGTCGTCGAACAGCTGCGTGAGGTCGATGTCGGTGACCGTGCCGCGGCCTTCGCAGTCGGCGCACATGCCGCCGAGCCGTGAGAACGAGACCTTCTCCGCCTTGGCGTCCTTGCCCTTCTGCACGGTGATGGCACCACCGGCCGTGACCGTCGCGAGGTTGAAGGAGAACGCGTTCGGGCCACCGATGTGGGGCGTCCCGAGGCGGCTGAACAGCACGCGGAGCATGGCGTTGGCGTCCGTCACGGTGCCCACGGTCGAGCGGGGATCGGCGCCGATGCGTTCCTGGTCGACGACGATCGCCGTGGTGAGGCCGTCGAGCACGTCGACGTCGGGGCGTGCGAGCGACGGCATGAACCCCTGCAGGAACGCGCTGTACGTCTCGTTGATCATGCGCTGCGACTCCGCCGCGATGGTCGCGAACACCAGTGAGCTCTTGCCCGACCCGGACACGCCGGTGAAGACGGTCAGGCGACGCTTCGGGAGCTCGACGTCGACGTCGCGCAGGTTGTTCTCACGTGCACCACGCACCCGGATGCGGTCGTGGGTGTCAGCGGCGTGCTCGGCACTCGGTTCCATGCCCCATAGGGTAGCGGTGACGTGTGACGTTCCACAGGACGGTTCCGCACCGGAACGAGCCGGCGCGTCAGGACGGCGCGTGGGTGCGGACGAGACCAGGGAGCTCGGCGGGCTCGAACGGCTCGTCGGTGGCGTCGAGCTCGTCGGCCGTCCACCAGCGCGACTGCAGGATGTCCACGCGCTCGTCGTCGGTCCACTCGGCGTCCGACAGCGTGAAACCGGGCGTCCGGACGACGTAGAACTCCGCGTGGCCGCGGTCGTGGTCGGCCAGGTCCCACTCGACGGTGAAGTCCCACGACCACACCGGCTCGCCCGGGTCGTCGATGACGATGCCGGTCTCCTCGCGCAGTTCGCGGATCGCGGCGTCGCGGTGGTCCTCGCCGGGGTCGACACCGCCGCCGGGTGTGATCCAGCGGTGCGCTCCGTCCGACGACGGGGAGTTGGTGTCCATCAGGAACACCCGACCGTCGGGGTCGAGCAGGATGATCCGGGAGGTGCGGCGCAGGCCGGGCTTCGCAGTCACCCGTCCGACGTTAGCCGACGAAGCCGCTGACGTCGCCGACGAGCTTGGTGTGGTCGGCGGGGATCGGCTCGATCGCGGCCGCGGCGATCTCGGCGGCGAACTCGGAGACGCTGTAGAGCTTGCCGACCTCGGCACGGCGGCCCTCGATCGCGCCCGGGTTCAGGCGGTTGAGGAGCGTGGCGGTGATCGTGCCCTCGATCATGTCGCCGGAGACGACCACGAACTCGATGCCCGCCGCGTCGAGCTGCGGCACGAGCTCGCGGAGGGCGAGCTCGCCGGCCCGCTTGCTCTTGGCGACCGGCACGTACTCGTCCATCGTCTCGGCGGTCTCGACGAAGTGGGCCTGGTGGCTCGTGACGAACACGACGCGCGATCCGGCGGGCATGTGCGGCACGGCGGTCTGCAGCATGTCCACCTGCGCGTCGCGGTTCAGGCGCAGCGCGTAGTCCTCGCCCAGGCCGGACTCCATGCCACCGGAGGCGTTGAGCACGAGCAGGTCGATGCCGCCCCACTCCTGCACGACGGTGTCGACCATCGCCTGGACGGAGTCGTGGTCGGTCAGGTCCGCACCGACGGCGAGTGCCGACCCGCCCGCGGCGACGATCTTCTCGGCGATCTGCTCGGCACGCTTGGCCTTGTTGCGGTAGTTCACGACGACCTTGGCGCCGGCCTCGGCCAGGTACCCGACGGTGTCGGCGCCGATGCCGCGGGACGACCCCGTGACGAGGGCGCGCTTGTCGGCGAGGGATCCGGGGGCGAGGGGGTTGCTCACAGTCGTGTTCTCCAGGTCTGGTTCGGCGGGTCGGCCGCCGACGAGCCTACCAACCACCGCGCGGGCACAGCACGGACTTGATATGTTGAACGGAGTTGGACCGGCCGTCGCGACGCAGCGAGCAGCCGCGCGCGACCGAGGGAGGGAGATCGCGTGAACGGGATCGATTGGATCCAGACCGTCATCTGGATCGGACTGGTGCTCCTGCTGGGCGTGGTCGAGATATTCACGCTCGACTTCATCTTCATCATGCTCGCGGCCGGTGCCGCCGGCGGGCTGGTCGCCGCACTGCTCGGCGCACCGTGGTGGCTGTCGGCCATCATCGCCGCGGGCGTCGCCCTGCTGTTGCTGTCGGTCGTCCGGCCGCGGCTCTTGACGGCACTCGGTCGGAACGCCGACCCGCACCGCACCAACGTCGAGGGACTCATCGGGCTGCCGGGCACGGTCGCCGTCGCCTTCACCGCGTCCGCCCCCGGCCAGGTCCGCCTGGCCAACGGCGAGACCTGGAGCGCCCGCATCTCCGCCGACGCCACAGACCGAACACCTCCGCTCGGGACCCCCGTGGTCGTCGAGTCCATCGAGGGGTCGACGGCTGTCGTCCGCCTCGGAGAAAGGGCCACCTCGTGACCATCTCAGCCGGGACGATCGCACTGCTCGTCCTCATCCTCGTCGTCGTCATCTTCGTGATCGTCGTCCTGTCCCGCGCGATCCGCATCGTGCCGCAGGCGACCGCGGGGATCGTCGAACGCCTCGGGAAGTACCACAAGACCCTCAACCCCGGGTTGAACCTGCTGGTGCCGTTCATCGACCGACTCCGGCCGCTGCTCGACATGCGCGAGCAGGTCGTGTCCTTCCCGCCGCAGCCCGTCATCACCGAGGACAACCTGGTGGTCTCGATCGACACGGTCGTCTACTTCCAGGTCACCGACGCCCGCGCCGCCACCTACGAGATCGCCAACTACCTCGGCGCGGTCGAGCAGCTCACGACCACCACGCTCCGCAACGTCGTCGGTGGCCTCAACCTCGAAGAGGCCCTGACCAGCCGCGACAACATCAACGGCCAGCTCCGCGTCGTGCTCGACGAGGCGACCGGCAAGTGGGGCATCCGCGTCGGCCGCGTCGAGCTCAAGGCGATCGAGCCGCCCGTGTCGATCCAGGACGCCATGGAGCAGCAGCTGCGTGCCGAGCGCAGCCGTCGTGCCGCCATCCTGCAGGCCGAGGGGACGAAGCAGTCCCAGATCCTCGAGGCCGAGGGGCAGCGGCAGGCCGCCATCCTCGCGGCCGAGGGTGACGCGAAGGCCCAGGTCCTCCGTGCCGAGGGTGAAGCGCAGGCGATCGCCACGGTGTTCGACGCCATCCACACCGGCGACCCGGACGACAAGCTCCTGTCGTACCAGTACCTGCAGACCCTGCCGAAGATCGCCGAGGGCACCGCGAACAAGCTCTGGATGATCCCGAGCGAGTTCACCGAGGCACTGTCCGGCATCGCGAAGGGCTTCACCGCCGGGCGCACCGGCAGCGGACCGATCGCCGGCGGCGGTGCCGGGAGCGACTTCCTGTCGCGGATCTCCAAGCTCGCGAACGAGAGCCTGGCGAACAGCGCGGCCGCCGATGCCGCGGCCGGTTCGGTCCCCCGCCCGGACGCCACGGCGGCGGACATCGTCCCCGAGTCCGAGCTCGACCAGCGTCTCGCCGAGTCGAACAAGAGCGTCGACGCGCACCTCGCGGCGTCGGACGAGGCCGCGGCCGACGAGCTCCGCGACGCAGCGAAGGACGAGCACCACGGGAGCGCGACCGACGCCGGCCCCGACGCCTCCGGGCACCGCACGAGCGACGGCTCCGGCCGCCGCTGACAGCCACCACGACGACGACGCCCGCCCCGGGAGACCGGGGCGGGCGTCGTCGTCGTGTGCGGGTCAGGCGCCGCGCCGTGCGCGCAGGAACTGCAGTCGCTCCTGCAGGAGCTCCTCGAGCTCTTCACGCGAGCGTCGCTCGAGCAGCATGTCCCAGTGGGTCCTGGGGGCCTTGACGTCCTCTTCTGCGACCTCGACGGGGATGCCGTCGTCACCGAGGAGTCGTCCTTCGCGACCGGAGCGGGGCTCCGACCACGTCTGGGGGACGTCTGCATCCGCCGAGAAGACGATGTCGAACGTCTCCCCCGATTCCGTCTGGTAGACCGCACGCTTGCGGTCCGAGAGCTCGACGCCCTCTTCGCTCTGGAGACTCTGACTCCCGAGCCGCATGCCGCGGAGACTCCGATCAGCCATGTGTGTGCTCCTCTCGCTCGTCTGCCCTCCACAACACTGTCCCACGCGCCTGCACTCCCGGACCGGCGCATTCACAGTCCTCTCCCAGTGCGGGACCGAGGCCTGCTTGCTTAGGCGCGGCGAGCAGTGCCGCGGCGGCCCCAGGGCGCGCAGGCGAGCAGCGTGAGGAGCCCGCCGAGCGAGAGCAGGAGCGCGATCGATCCGGACGCGAGGGTCGCCGGGGTGGTGGTCGTCCCGAGCGGCACGTCCGTGATCATCGACGTCGCGGTGTACGCCGGCACCCGGTCGATCGTCCGTCCGGTCGGGTCGATGACCTGCGACGCCCCGACGGTGGAGATGTTCACGAGCGACCGACCGGTCTCGATCGCCCGCATCCGAGCGATCTCGAGCTGCTGCAGGTTCTCGTCGGTGCCGTCGAAGTCAGCGTTGTTCGTCTGCGCCAGGATGACCTGCGCTCCCCCGCGCGCCATGTCGGTGGCGAGTCCGTCGTCGACGATGTCGAAGCAGATCGCGATGCCCGCCCGGACGCCGGCGACCGACAGCACGTTCGGCTTCGTCCCCGGGGTGTAGTCGCGCTGCAGCAGCCCGATGAGCGACGGCGCGAGCTTGGAGAAGAACCAGCGGTCCGGGACGTACTCGCCGAAGGGCACCGGGCGCTTCTTGTCGTAGGACGACTGCCAGCCGTCCTTCGTCCACACGAACGAGGTGTTGTGCAGGACCCCCGAGGACGTCTGCGTGATGGCGCCGGCGACGATCGGCGCCCCGACAGAGTCGACGACCTGGTCGAGAGCCGACGCGATCACCGGCTGCTGGCGCGGATCGAACTCGGCGGAGCCCTCGGGCCAGACCACGAGGTCGACCCCCTTCGCCTCGACGTCGGTCGCCGCGACCTGCGCGCTCAGCACCGCGCCCGGCGCCGCCCGGTCGAAGTACCCGGCGGGGCCGTCGCCCTGCACCGACTCGATCCGGATCGTGCCGTCGGTGGCGGTCGGCCACGCGGGCACGGCGAGCACGGCGGCGACGAGCAGTCCCGCCGTCGCGACGCGGACGGGCACCCGGACGGCCCGGCCGGGACCGCGGGGCACGACCAGGGCGAGCGACACGACGACCGCGACGCAGTACACGACGACGAACGTCACACCGAGCACGCCCACGTAGGCGGCCAGGTGCGTGAACGGGCCCTGCGACTGCGAGAGGCCGACCCGCCCCCACGCGAAGCCACCGTAGGGCCAGCTCCCCGAGAACCACTCGCGTCCGGTCCAGAGCGCGGCGACGACGGCCGGGAGGCCCCACACGCGTCCGGCGGTGGACGGCACGACACGCGCCACCCAGCGGTACGCGAGGGCGATCGCGACGCTGCCGAGGGCGAAGAACGCGGCTTCGAACAGCGCGAGCGCGAACCACGGGACCGGTCCGAGGTAGCGGCCGGCCCACGAGATCGCGGGGATCCAGAAGGCCGCGCCGAAGACGTACCCGAGCCAGGCCGCGCGCCGAGCACGCTGGCCCATCGCGGCGAGCAGCATGCACGCGAGTGCCGGGTAGGCGAGGAACCACCAGCCCGGCGACGGGAAGGCGAGTGCGAACAGCACGCCCCCGATGACGGCGAGCGGGAACGCCTGCGCGAGCGGCAGGGCCGCGAAGTCGGACCGGCGGCCCGCCGGAGGGCGCACGGCGGAGCCGCGA